>DVLN01000056.1 GCA_018715465.1 Candidatus Faecivivens stercorigallinarum
TCAGCAGCAAAAAAGATATCCCCTTTGAAAACATTGAAAATGCTTTGACGGATGACACCTATTATACCGTTGCAGACGGGCACCTCGTACAAATTATGAGCAAAAAGGCGACAAAATGGAGCGGTATCCAGAGTATGCTCCAATTCTTTGGGATTTCTCCCGACGATGCTGTTTATTTTGGAGACGATCAGGATGATATTCAGCCAATTCAAATGTGCGGAACTGGTGTTGCAGTTTCTAACGCAATTCCTGCTGTTACCCGCGCAGCGGACAATATAACATCCAGCAATGATCAGGATGGTGTAGCACGCTATATTGAAGAACATATTCTATAAGCCCTGAGATATAAAAAGCCACAGGCGGGTTTCCGTCTGTGGCTTTTATGCAAGCTGTCAGTTTTTGGATTTCAACTTCGGTTTCTCAGGCTGCCGGTATTCCAAAACCGGTGCAGCCCCCTCCCGGACCGTTTCAGGGGTGATCGTGACCTTTGCAATCGTCGGGTCAGACGGAACCTCAAACATCAGTTGGTTGAGGGTATCTTCCATGACATTGCGCAGGCCGCGGGCGCCTGTTTTACGCTTGATCGCCTCTTCGGCAACCGCCCGCAGTGTATCGTCTCCCATCACCAGCTCAACATCGTCCAGCTTGAACAGGTGGATATACTGCTTCAGAAGGCTGTTGCGAGGCTCCTTGAGTACGCGAACCATCTGATCGACGCTCAGGTCTTCCAGCGTGGTGACGACCGGCAAACGGCCGACCAGCTCAGGGATCAGGCCAAATTTGACCAGATCGTCCGGGATCAGATTCTTCAGTGCTTCGCCCTTGGTGATTTCCTTTTTGCTGCGGATTTCCGCGCCAAAACCGAGGGTGGAAGAATCAGTCCGCTTTTCGATAATCCGCTCAATCCCCTCAAATGCGCCGCCGCAGATAAAGAGGATATTACTGGTATCGACCTGGATCATCTCCTGCTGAGGATGTTTGCGGCCGCCCTGGGGCGGTACGTTGGAGATCGTTCCTTCCAGAATTTTCAAAAGTGCCTGCTGTACACCCTCACCGCTGACGTCACGGGTGATCGAGGTATTTTCCGATTTACGGGTGATCTTATCAATTTCGTCAATATAGATAATACCGTGTTCGGCAGCTTCTACATCAAAATCTGCCGCCTGCAACAGACGAACCAGCACATTTTCGACGTCATCGCCAACATAGCCGGCTTCGGTCAGTGTCGTTGCGTCTGCAATCGCAAACGGAACATTCAGAATCTTTGCAAGCGTCTGTGCCAGCAGCGTCTTACCGACACCAGTCGGTCCCAGAAGCAGAACATTGCTCTTTTGCAGTTCTACATCCTCGTCCTCATCGGTGCTCTCATGCAGAATCCGCTTATAATGGTTATAAACCGCGACCGACAGCGTAACCTTGGCCTTATCCTGGCCAATAACATACTGGTCCAGCACAGCTTTAATCTCAGCTGGCTTGAGCAGTGTGATGTCCTCATCTCCAGTTACCGGTTTATACCGCGCGTCGGCAACCGAAGGGAAAAGCCCCTCCTCCGACAGCATCTGATAACAAAGCGCGACACACTCGTCGCAGATATTTGCATTCCCCGCATGCAGCATCCGGCGGACACTGTGGTCCCGTTTCCCGCAAAAGCTGCACCGAATGGAATTCTCGCCGTAATCAGCCATAAGTCTTTATTACCTGACCTTTCCTGAATGATAACTGAACACTCAGCGCTTTTCGATCATCTTGTCAACCAGGCCGTATTCAACCGCCTCGGCAGCAGTCATCCAGTTGTCACGCTCAGTATCCGCCGCGATCTGTTCAACAGGCTTGCCGGTGTTGGCTGCCAGGATTTTGTTCAGCTTTTCCTTGGTCCGCTGAATATGCGCCGCCTGAATCATAATGTCGGTCGCCTGACCCTGAGAGCCGCCGGAAGGCTGATGGATCATTACTTCCGCGTTGGGCAGAACAAAACGTTTGCCTTTGGCGCCGCTGGAGAGCAGGAATGCACCCATCGACGCGGCCATCCCGATGCAGATGGTCGAAACGTCGCATTTAATGTACTGCATTGTATCATAAATTGCCATACCGGCAGTTACGCTTCCGCCGGGGCTGTTGATATACAGCTGGATATCCTTATCAGGATCCTGGCCTTCCAGGTACAGCAGCTGTGCAACAACCAGGCTGGCCGATGCGTCGTTGACCTCTTCGCAGAGCATGACAATACGGTCATTCAGCAGCCGGGAAAAGATATCGTAAGAACGCTCGCCGCGCCCGGTCTGTTCTACAACCATTGGAACTAAACTCATGATAAACCCTCCTGTATCTGTGAAGTCGCCGGCCTGTTGCCGCCCATGGCGACGCCGGAACTACAAAAAAGAGGTGAGGCAGAAGGCCCCACCCCTTATACACTGCATTTTCTATTCTGACCGATAATCATGAAGAATTTATACCGGAAAATGGAACTTTTCCGTGAATTCTTCATGGATGCTCGTCGATTTACTCGGCAACAGCAGTGCTCTTGATCAGCTCGACAGCCTTCTTCTGGGCAATGTCGTTCTTCAGCTGATCGCCCATAGCAGCTTTGATCTGCTCAGCGGTGATATTCTGAGATTTGTACTGTTCAACCAGCTTGGCAACCTCAGCCTCAACATCCTCGTCGGAGGCGGTGATGCCTTCAGCTTCAACGATCTTCTCAAGTGCCAGCGCAACCTTAACCTGTCTGGTAGCCTGCTCTTTGAAGGAAGCACGCAGGGATTCACGGGTGCTGCCGGTGTACTGCATGTAAACATCCAGGTTCATGCCCTGAGAGGACAGACGGTATTCAAAGTCCTGGACCATCTCATCAGCTCTTGCGTCGAACATTTCCTCGGGAATCTCGCCTTCCATGTTGGCGATAACGCCGTCGATCAGGGTGTTCTCAAAAGCGGTGTTTGCAGCATTTTCCTTGCTGGTGGTCAGCTTGGTACGGATGTCGTTCTTCAGTTCGTCGAGGGTATCAAACTCGGAAACGTCCTTGACAAACTCGTCGTCCAGAGCAGGCAGCTCTTTAGCGGAGATCTCATGCAGTTTGCATTTGAAGACTGCGGGTTTGCCAGCCAGTTCAGCAGCCTGATAATCCTCAGGGAAGGTTACATTGACATCAAACTCGTCGCCGGTGTTGTGGCCAACGATCTGATCCTCAAAGCCAGGAATAAACTGACCAGAACCAAGAGTCAGGTTAAATCTCTCAGCCTTGCCGCCCTCAAAAGCCTTGCCGTCGACGAAGCCTTCAAAGTCGATGTTGACGATATCGCCGTTTGCAGCCGCACGATCCTCAACGGTGATGGTACGAGCATTGCGGTTGCGCATTCTCTCGACCTCAGCGTCGACCTCTTCATCGGTAACAGGAGCGACATCCTTGGAAGCCTTGATGCCTTTGTAGTTCTTGACAACGACCTCAGGTTTTACGATGCAGATAGCCTTCATCGTAACGCCCTCTTCTTTAGAGACAGCAGTAACCTCGACTTCGGGTCTGACAACGATCTCCAGGCCGGACTCGTCGTAAGCAGCCTGCAGCGCGACAGGAGCGACATCATTGACAGCTTCCTCAAAGAAGACGCCTTCGCCATACAGCTTTTCAATGGTCTTTCTGGGTGCTTTGCCTTTTCTGAAACCAGGAACCTGGAACTGTTTGGATCTCTTTTTGAATACCTTATCGCAGGCAACAGCAAATTCCTCGGCAGGAACCGAGATGATCAGCTCATATTTGTTGGTTTCAACAGGGTTTTTAGACACTAACATTGGAAACATTCCTTCCTATTGTATTCTCTGCGGAGCAGACACCAAAAGCGCATCTTTTCAGCAGACATGATTTACTTAACACGCAAGGGACATTATACCACAAATTTGCAAAAAAAGCCAGTAGTTTGACGTCATTTTTGCAATTGTAACAATTTAGACAATTTTTATCGGGGCAAAGTGGAGATAATCACAGGAAAGCAGCTGAAAGCGGATTCCTTCACGCACACCATTAATCGCATATCCGGCTGAATAACCGTGAATATGCCCATAATAAACCCGCTCAATCTGGTATTGATGCAGAACTTCCAGAATTTCCGGGCAGTCCCCGCTTCCGTATACCGGCGGATAATGCAGAAAGACAACCGGTGTCCCGCCGAGCTTTTTCCCCGCTTCCAGCGACAGCCGCAACCGTCCGCATTCCCGGTTGAGGACCTTTTTATCCGTCTGGTCGTTCATCCAGCCCCTTGTCCCGCAAAGGACCAGATCTTCATACCGGTAAGCATTGTTGAACAGGATTTTCAGCGTCGTGAATCCCTGTTCCTGAAAAAAACGCTCGACTTTGGACTTGGTGGAAAACCAGAGATCATGGTTGCCCTTCAGTAAAATCTTCTGGCCGGGCATCCGGTCAATCCATTTAAAATCCTCGACCGTTTCGGCCAGATCCAGTCCCCAGGAAATATCCCCCGCAATCACAACGGTATCCTCCGGGCGAACCAGCTGCTTCCAGTTTTCCTCCAGCCGCTCCACATAATGATCCCAGCCGCGGAAAACGTCCATCGGCTTATCTACCCCCAGTGACAGGTGCAGATCGGAGATGGCAAACAGACTCATGAATAAACCTTTCCTTATTTCAGCATTTCCTTGACTTTTTCAACCATCTGTTCCTTTTCAACCGAATCGGTAAAGCGAACCTTTTTGGTCTTCAGCTCCATCAGCGATGCAGGCGGTGTCGTGCCGGAAATCCGGGAGAGCATCTCAGCCTGTTCAAACGGATCGGCGGGAATCTCCTCATCCGAAATTGCCGTCAGAACAGCATCGTTGAATTTATAAGGAGAAGCAGTCGAAGCGATGATACACTTGGACTTGTCACCTGTTTCGGCGGTGTAATCCTGATAGACCTTGACTGCAACTGCCGTATGGGTGTCGCAGAGATAGCCATAGTCCTCAAATGTCTTTCTGATTGTCGCGGCCGTCTGCTCATCATCACAGAACCCGCCCCAGAAATCTGCCTGCAATTTTTCCTTTACGCTGTCCGAAACAGTATATTTCCCCTCGGACGCCAGTTTGCCGAACCAGTCGCGGATAACCGCGTCATCCCTTCCGCACAGCTGATACAGCAGACGCTCGAGGTTGGAAGAAATCAGAATATCCATCGACGGAGAAGTCGTCGTGTAAAAATCACGGTTGCGGTCGTACACACCAGTGCGGATAAAATCGGTCAGCACGCGGTTACGGTTGGAAGCACAGATCAGCTTGCCTACCGGCAGTCCCATCAGTTTTGCATAGTAAGCCGCCAGAATATTGCCAAAGTTGCCGGTCGGAACGGTAACGTTGACCGTCTCACCCATTGCAATCTCACCCTGCTCGACCAACGTTGTATACGCAGCGATATAGTAGACAATCTGCGGAACCAGACGGCCCCAGTTGATCGAGTTTGCAGACGAGAACATCTGACCGTTTTTCGCCAGCTCAGCTTCAATTACGGGGTCAGTGAAGATCTTTTTGACACCCGACTGGGCATCGTCAAAGTTGCCTTTGATTGCGCAGACTGAAACATTTTCACCAGACTGGGTGGTCATCTGGAGCTTCTGCATCTCACTGACACCGTTTTCGGGATAAAATACCAGCATCCGGGTATGCGGCACATCCGCAAAGCCTTCCAGCGCAGCTTTACCGGTATCACCAGAAGTCGCTACCAGCACAACGATTTCCTTGTCAGGAGCAGTCTTACGGGAAGAAGTCGTCATCAGATAAGGCAGCAGTTGCAGCGCCATATCCTTGAAGGCGCAGGTCGGGCCATGCCACAGTTCCAGCAGGTAGGCCGACTCGCCGACGCGGGAGATTTCCGAAACATTGGCAGAATCAAATTTCCGGTCGTTATAGGCGTTGTCAACACAGTAATCCAGTTCTTCCGATGTAAAGTCAGTCAGAAAACGGGAAAGAACCATCTTGGCCTTCTCGTTGTAGCTCATTCCAACCATCTTCTCAAGGTCTTCACGGCTCAGTACCGGCAGGGTCTCAGGTACAAACAACCCGCCTTCCTGCGAAATTCCCTGTGCAATTGCCTGCGCGGCGGTTACGATACAGCCGCTGTCTCTGGTGCTGTTGTAGTTCATCGTCTGCACTCCTTTATTTCAACTGTTAAGGCATATATAAGATATTCGTCGGCAAATACGGAACGATTTTCCAATATTTTGGTGGAACATCCGATATGTTCTGGATATTTTAATCTGTAAAGTTTCTTAGCTTTACAGGTTTTTCATCATGAAACGCTGGGCATTTTTAAAGGTAATCTTCTCGACCGTCTCAGGATCGAAGTGTTTGCACAAATTGGCATGCCAGTCTGGAATCCGGTCAACCGACGGCAGGCAGGAAGGCATCGCCGCTCCGTCAAAATCACTGCCGACGGCGATACAATCAATACCACCCAATGCGATGATATGCCGGATATGCCGTCTGATCTCCTGGAAGCTGGCATCGCTTTCACCGTTGACAAATACGGGATAGAAGTTAATACCGATCAGACCCTTACGGCGGATGATCTCACTCAGCTGGACATCATCCAGATTGCGGCGGTGAGAACAAACATCAAAGCAGTTGGAATGAGACGCGATAAACGGCCGCTGGGCCACTTCGCACAAATCCCAGAAACTGTAGTTGTTCATATGAGAGACGTCAATGATCATCCGGTGAGCTTCCAGTTCCCGGACCGCTTCCTTCCCCAGCCGGGTCAGGCCAGCTTCGGTCGCTGTTCCGCCTGCCAGGTCGGTTTCCCCATTCCAGCAGAGCGAAAACATCCGTACTCCCATCTGATACAGCTCGTCGATCCGCTCGATTCGTCCGCCCATTGCAGCGCCGCCCTCAACCGACAGCATCGCATTGCAGACGCCTGGACGGACATTCTTCGGATCATAGGGGACGATCTGGTCGCTTTCCTCAAATGCTCTCGACAGCTGCTCCGCCTCCAGAAGGAAACGGTGATACCCTTTGCTGCCGTGGTATTCATCCGGCACAAAAGCCGCAAAAACCTGTACCCATTCATCGAAAACCTGGCCGCGCTCGACAGAGATCGCAAAATCATTCTGTATCAGGCTTTTCCGGTTTTTCAGGCACTTACTGAGCGTATCAGCGTGCAAATCAAAATGACGCATAAGTCTGCTTCCTTTCTACAGATGGTGTCAAACTGCATCAAAAGCATTTTGAAGCCAGTCGGCCCGGAGAAAACCTCCGTCTTCATCCAGATATATTTCCAGTATATCAAAACGCGGCTGCAATTGCAGCGGGTTTTGTATCAGATATTCCTCCGCCGTCGCGACCAGCCTCTGCCGCTTGGAAAAATTTACCGCTTCCGCCGGCGAGGCAATCATCTTTGGCCCACGGGTCTTGACCTCGACAAACGCGAGGATCTCTCCCTGCCGGGCCACAATGTCCAGTTCTCCACAGGGAGCACGCCAGTTTCGGGCGAGAATCTCGCACCCCTGGCCGGTCAGATAACCAGCCGCCAGCTGTTCACCGCGGCTGCCGGTTGTCGGAGGAAATTCTCCTTTTTTACGATAATAGCTTTTTAAAAAAGAATGGCGGTGAACCGGCGACTCTCCATAAAGGTCCAGCATCTCATAATGCAGCTTGGTCCCATATCCCTTATGCCGGGGAAACTGATACTGCGGATATGCCTTTGCCACCTCCGCCATATAGTGGTCCCGCGAAACCTTCGCCACAATCGACGCCGCCGCAACGCATGCAGACGTCCCGTCTCCCTTGACCAGCAGCCTTGTCGGCAGTTCAAGTTCGGGATTGCGGTTGCCGTCGACCAGCACCAGCGCCGGTGGGACCGACAGACCGGCGACCGCGCGACGCATCGCAAGGAAGGTCGCCTGTAGAATATTATATGTTTCAATCTCCTCAACTGTCGCAACGCCAACCGACCAGGCGGCCGCCTTTTCCAGTATTACCGGATACAGTGCTTCCCGTTTTTTTTCAGTCAGCTTTTTGCTGTCGTTGAGTCCTTCAATTGGATTTTTTGGGTCAAGGATAACCGCTGCCGCGTAAACATCACCAGCAAGCGGGCCTCGTCCGGCCTCATCCACCCCGCACAATCCTTCGATTCCGAGGGAGCGGTCATATTCATCCAGCGTCATTGCGGCAGCGCCTCTTTTCCTTGCTTATTCATCTTTCGGAGGAGTCTCCAGCGACAGCAGCCCCAGCTTACCGCCGCGGTATTCATCCAAAACAGTGATCGCGGCCCGCTCGGTGTTCACCTCGCCGCCGGATACCAGCATCCCGCGCTTACGCCCCACCAGTTCCAGCAGCTCATACGGTTCAAGCCCTTCCGCCATCTCTGGCGTGATCTTATACCGTGCCAGCAGCTTCGGGTACCCGTCACGAATCCAGCTGAGCAGCCGCATCGCCAGCAGCTCCAAGTCAAGAATCTGATCCTTGACTGCTCCAGTAACCGCCAGCCGTTCGCCGACTGCCGGATCATCAAACTTTGGCCAGAGTACGCCGGGCATGTCCAGCAGTTCGACGTCCTTACTGACCGTAACCCACTGTTTATCCCGAGTCACGCCGGGACGATCTTCAACCCGCGCTCGTTTTTCCCCTGCCATCCGGTTGATAAACGACGATTTCCCGACATTCGGGATACCGACCACCATCATCCGTATTGGACGGCCGGATTCGTTCTTTTCTGCCCGCCGCGCCAGCAGCTCAGACAGTTCGGAACGAACGGTCGGCAGAAAGGCATTCAGCCCCTTACCGCTCCGGGAATCAACCGCAATCGCCGCAATTCCTTTCTTTTTAAACCACTCGATCCACTGCGCAGTCACAGCAGGGTCGGCAGTATCGCATTTATTGAGCAGGATCACCCGCTTTTTGCTGCCGATCATCGAAGCCAGCTCAGGATTTCCCGAGCTCAGCGGAATCTTCGCGTCCCGTAGCTCCACGATAATATCCACATAGGGCAGATTGGCTTTCATCAGTCTGCGTGTTTTGGCCATATGGCCGGGAAACCACTGAATTGCCGGAACCTGTTCCACGATTACCTCCATCATCCGGTCATCCGCCGCAGGATGACCCTCCTTTTATCAATTGATCAGTCCAAAGGACGACAGCGGCGAAAGACGAAGCACGACCTTGCCGATCACCTCATCTACGTCGACAAATCCGACCTCTACAAAGCGGCTGTCAGTCGAATGGTTACGGTTGTCGCCCATGACGAAAATACAGCCCTCCGGAACGGTTACCGGATAATCCCAGTCCCCATGGTGTTCCTGATCAACTGGCTCATAAATATAATCCTCATTCAGCAAAGCACCATCGACCAGCACTTCGCCGGCATCGTTGATCTCCACCGTCTGGCCTTCGGTCGCGATAACACGTTTGACCAGTGCCTCATCCAGTCCGGTTTTCTCCGAAAGGATGACGATGTCCCCCTGTTTAGGGGTATAAAACAGCATCCACTCAATCAGCCGGTCGCTGTTTTGCAGCGTCGGTTCCATCGAATGACCTTTTACCTCAACCGGACGGATGACAAATCCAAAGACCAGCGCGACAATCACACCGGCAAAGACAAACGCCTTGACCCACTCGATGATCTCATCCTTCATGGAACGAGGCTTTTTATCCTTATCCGTCTGTTCAGCTGTCTCCTCTCCCTCCGGTTCAACTGTCTCCGATGCTGTCACATCGGCCGCTGTTTCCGAAGCGGAAGGTTTTTGCTGTTCGACTTCAGTCTGTGTCTTTTCAAGCGCGTCCATCCTGCCACTTCCCTTTCTCTTCCATTGAATCTTTTTCTATTCTCAGTCTACTCCGCCAAAAGAGCCAAACGGATAAAAACGGAACAAGACCCGTCCCTTGATATCCGAAACGTCGATCAATCCGACCGAAGCCTGCCGGCTGTCCAGCGAATGATCCCGGTTGTCACCGAGAACAAACACCTCGTTCTCACCAAGCGTTACCGGATAGGACATATCACCTGCCGAAGCAGTTGTCCCGGCAAGATATTCTTCTTCCAATACATTTCCGTCGACAATAACATTGCCTTCCGCGTCGATCTCAACCGTCTGTCCAGCCGTCGCGATGACACGTTTGATCAGCTGCTTTTTCAGCGCGTTGTTATCCGAGGTGACTACGATATCCCCCTGCTGCGGTGTATACAGCAGCCCGGAGATCACTACCCGATCCCCCTGTTCCAATGTGGGCGACATCGAGCTGCCCTGCACCGTGACAATATGAATGACAAAATAAAAGAGTGCAAAGATAATCGCCGCCACTACAACCAGTGCGATAAGCCATCCACGAATAATCTTTCCGACGCTTTTCTTCTGCGGCTGTTCTGCTGCAACTGCCGCAGCAAACGCTGCAGCCTTCTGCACCCGCTCGGAAGGATGTGGGATCTTCGCCTGACGCTGCTGTGCAGGCAATGAAGCGGTGATCTCTTCCAGCTTGCGTCCCGCGCGGAGCTGTTTGGTCAGCTGACCGGTTTGGGTCGAGGAAGAAACTGCCATCTTCTCCAACTCATCTTTCAGGTGAGAGGCGTGATGCGTTACATTTAAATCAACATGAGAAGACCCTTGCTCCCCGCCACGGGCGGAACGCTTGGGTGAAGAGGAGGTCCGGGAAGCGGATCTGGCTTGACCAGATGCATTTTTACCGCCTGAAGGGGCCCGCTTTACCGGCTGCTGTTTCTTTTTGGGAGCTTCAGCCGGAGATGCCGCACGCGGGGCTGCGTCTTTTTTGATATCGTCAAAAGCGTCCAGATCAATCTGGAACCCGTCATCCTTCTGAGCCGGTGCCGCAGCAGACTGCTGCTTGGGCCGGGAAGGAACAGACGAACGGGCAGTATTCACAGCAGGCTCTGTTTTGGGAGCAGACATGCCGCTAATTCCCAGCTCCGCCAGTATCTTGTCAACTTCCTCATCGCTGCTGGTTCTCTTCTGCTCAGGTGCCATAAAAAGCAAACCATCCTTTCCTGTCAGCATTTATTATTTACCGCACAGCACCCGGCCGGGCGGCGAAAAGCCGTCCATTCCGGTACGGCAAAATTTCTCAGGATAGCACAAGAAGGGGACGTTGCCGCCCCCTTCTTCCTCATGTGCATCGAATTATACGATTTTCTCTTTGACTCTTGCTGCTTTACCAACTCTGTTGCGCAGGTAGTACAGCTTCGCACGTCTGACAACGCCGTGACGCAGAACGTCAACAGAAGCGACTCTGGGCGAATGAACCGGGAATACTCTCTCGATGCCGACGCCGTGAGCAACACGTCTGACGGTAAAGGTCTCGGAGATACCGCCGTGCTTCATAGCAATAACGGTTCCTTCAAAAGCCTGGATTCTCTCCTTATCGCCTTCGCGGATGAGTACGTTGACTCTTACGTAGTCACCGACTTCAACCTTGGGGCTGTCAGCTTTCATGCTGGACTGTGCGATCAGTTTAAGTGCGTCCATGTTTTTTCCTCCTGAATTTCAGACATTCGTGCATTCTCAGTGCAGAGGACTGTCCGGATAATGTGTGATTAACATATATCCTCCGCCGCACGGTTGCGCAGCGGAACAATATCTAGTACATAATAGCACAGATTTTGTGGTTTTGCAAGTCTTTTGACAGATTTTCCAATAAATTTTCTTCTAAAACAGCAGAATATACAGCTTTTTCAGCCGAATCCCCCTGTTTTCATCCTTTTTTGCTTACACCAGCACGACTTTGCGGAAAACCTTCTTGCCTTTCTTGATGACCATGCCTTCACGGACCGTCACCATCACCGTCGGGTCGGTCATCTTCTCGCCGTCGATCGAGATACCGCCCTGCTGAACCAGACGTCTTGCCTCACCGTTGGAGGGCGCAATGCCGGCCTTAACCAGCAGCGTCAGCAGACCAATTTCACCTTCCACCTCAGCGGCAGGGATCTCGGAAACCGGCATATTCTCGGTGTCCGAACCGGCAGAGAATACCGCGCGTGCAGCTGCCAGTGCCTTGTCGGCTTCTTCCTTGCCATGGACCATCTGGGTCAGCTCATATGCCAGACGTTCTTTTGCGGGATTGAGCTTTTCACCGCTCAGCGTCCGCTCCATCTCCTCAATCTCTTCCAGCGGGATAAAGGTCAGCAGCTTCATACATTTGATGACATCGTCGTCCCCGACGTTTCTCCAGTACTGGAAGAAATCGTAAGGCGAGGTCTTTTCAGGATCAAGCCAGACAGCACCCGACTGGGTCTTGCCCATCTTCTTGCCTTCCGAGTTGAGCAGCAGTGTAATGGTCATTGCGCTCGCGTCCTTCCCCAGCTTCTTGCGGATCAGCTCGGTGCCGCCCAGCATATTGCTCCACTGGTCGTCGCCGCCAAACTGCAGGTTGCAGCCGTACCGCTTGTACAGCTCAAGGAAGTCATAGCTCTGCATGATCATGTAGTTGAACTCCAGGAAGGAAAGCCCCTTCTCCATCCGCTGTTCGTAGCATTTTGCGCGCAGCATATTGTTGACCGAGAAGCAGGAGCCAATGTCCCGGATAAATTCAATATAGTTCAGATCCAGCAGCCAGTCGGCATTGTTGACCATCATCGCTTTGCCTTCGCCAAATTCGATAAACCGGCTCATCTGTTTTTTGAAGCAGTCGCAGTTATGCTGAATTGTTTCAACCGTCATCATCTGGCGCATATCGGTTCGCCCGGACGGGTCACCGATCATGCCAGTGCCGCCGCCGATCAGTGCAATCGGACGGTTGCCAGCCATTTGCAGCCGTTTCATCAGGCACAGTGCCATAAAGTGACCGACATGCAGCGAATCCGCCGTCGGGTCAAATCCGATATAAAAGGTTGCTTTGCCGCCATCAATCAGTTCCTGAATCAGTTTTTCGTCGGTTACCTGCGCAACCAGTCCGCGTGCCTTGAGTTCTTCGTAACAAGTCATCTTTGTTTTCTCCTTCCGGTTTTGTATGATTACAGTTCTTCCCATCTGGGCCAAAGATCTTTCACAAAAAAATCCTCTGCCCCGCATTGGGACAGAGGACGAAATGTCAGTCAAATGGCATCCGTGTTACCACCTCAGTTCACCGGTACCTCACGGCAGCCGGCCTCACAGAGAACCTGCATTCTCTTCCGCTGTAACGGGCAGACCCGGCGTTCCCTACTTACAACCGTTTCAGGAAGCAGCTCCAAGAGGTATTCATCATCTCCCCGCCGCGTCCTTGCACCAGCCGGACACTCTCTGAAGACTTTTGGAAATGACTACTCTTTCTTTTCATCGCCTATGCTATGGAGTATAACACATCCCAAAGTGGTTGTCAAGAACTTTTTTCGTCAGAAACCGCCTCCAGTGCCGCTGCCAACTGAGGGTCATGGCTTGGGTCAAAATGGACAAAATCCTTCTGCTGCTGTTCAGTCAGCGGGCATTCGATATCCGGGATAACCCCGACGCCGTTATAGTTTTTACCGCTGGATGGATTATAATAATCAGTCGTCAACGTCAGCGAGCCGCCGTCCGACAGGCTGTAGGTCGTCTGCATCACGCCTTTTCCATAAGTTGTCGTCCCAACAACCGTCGCCACTCCGTATTCCTGCAAATCACAGGCGAACAATTCGGCCGCCGATGCAGTCGATTCATTGACCAGCACCGCCATCGGCAGATCAATACAGTCGTCGTCCGAAGTATACAGCACGACTGTCTTCCCATCCTTATCTGTCCTGGAAACCAGATCGCCTGCCGGCAGCAGAAAATCCAGCATCTCCGACACACTGGTCAGCAGTCCGCCGCCATTGTTGCGCAGGTCAAAAACAAGCCCGGTAACCCCTTGCTGCATCAACTGTTCGACCACTTCCTCAAAAGCGGCCGGGGTCGCATTATTAAATGCAGAAATTTGCAGATAGCCGGTTTGGTCAAATTGCTGAAAATAGATTCCACTGTTGACAACATCCGCCCGTTTGACCGATACTTCCAACAGTTCCTCGCCCCGACGTACCGTCAGCTGTACCTCGGTTCCGGCTTCTCCCTTGATCGCGGCAACCGCACCGGTATATCCCAGCGACTCAACCGTCTCCCCTTCGACGCCGACAATCTCGTCGCCCGCCTGCAAAATCCCCGATGCCGGCGATTCATCCAGCAGATACAGCACCTTCAACGCATCCTCGCTATAATGGGCAACCGTCACACCGATTCCGCACAAATCCCCATCATTGTGCGCCTGGAACTCCTGATACGCCTCTGCATCCCGGTAACAGCTGTAAACATCCAATGCCCCGGCATACCCGGACGCAATGCCATTCGCCGCTGCCTCTTCATCGACATCGTACAAATAATACTGGTCGATCAGACTCTCGATCTCCTCCAGCTTTTCCGCAATCGCCCCGCGGTTCTGCTGATGCCAGCGCAGATAGATACCGCCGACACCCAACGTAAAAAAGCTGCCGCAGAAAAACGCGACGGCCAGCGCTGCCAGTATCCGGCGGCGCCCCTGACCGGCTGTCAGCCAGTGATTTTCACTCTGCTGTCTCCCAGCCGGAGATATTTCCATCTCCATTCTCTCCTGTTCCTTCATAATGACTCCCTCTCTGTTGCCCGAACAGCCGTGATACAAAAACCGGCATCCCATCTTTCCGGGACGCCGGCTCTGACCTCAGTTTATGCAAAACAGGCGCACGATATTACGGGCTGACATAATTCTGTGGGTTCTGTGCAGTACCGTTGATACGCACTTCAAAATGCAGGTGCGGTCCGGTCGACTCACCGGTCGAACCGGCATAACCAATCGTCTGTCCTTTGGTCACATAATCACCGACGCTGCACCCAATACTGGACATATGGGCATACAGTGTCGTATAACCGCCGCCATGATCTACAATAACATAATTGCCATAACTCCAGTGGGTCGCTGCAACGACAACCGTCCCGGCCTCCGCCGCAACGATCGGCGATCCATAGACACCGCCGCCGGAAATGTCAATGCCGGTATGGTTGCTGCCCCATCTGGAACCAAATCCCGAGGTAATGGTCGAATATCCCGGAAGCGGCCAGCGAAAACTGAGGTCTCCGGTATCCACCGTCACAGTCGAGCCGGAAGAGCTGTCGGAACCATCCGAAGAGGACGACCCGTCATTGTTGGCCTGCTGCGCTTCTTCGGCAGCCTGCTGCTGGGCGGCCAGCTGTGCATAGATCTGCTGGATTTCCGCTTCAACCTGCTGATCCTCAGCAATCTTCGCGTCACGGTCGTTCTCATACTCTGCCTTCAGCGCTTCCAAATCCTGCTGCGCCGTTTCACTTTGAGAATAGGCGGTTTCCAGCTCGCCACGGGCATTTTCCTGCTCCTGACGCTGAATCAGCAGCTCCTGTTCATCCAGCTGGATCTGTTCCAGTGCCGCTTCGGTGTCTGCTTTCACCTGCTGCTGCTCCGACTGAAGCTGCTGCTGTTCCTCCAGCTGGGATTTCAGCTTATCGACCAACTGTTCATCGCTTTCCGATACCGCCTGCATCAACTGGATATTGGTCACAAAGTCCCCGAAACTGGATGAGGACAACAGCATTGCAAGTGAAGAAGTTTCTCCTGCTTCGTACAGCGCAACCATCCGCTGTTTAAACAGTTCATAGGTGTCGTCAATCTCGACCTGTTTGTCTGCGATCTCAGAATCCAGCCGGTCAATCTCCTTTTGCAGCTGTTCAACCTGCTGCTGTTTGTCGTCAATATCCGCCTCAAGAGACGAAATCTGCTCATCCAGCAGTGCAATCTGATCCCGATAGAGTGAGATCTGCTCACTCAGTGCATCCTGATAGGCTTGCTGTTCATCAATCTGTCCCTGCAAATCGTCGATCTTTTCATTGACAGCATCCAGCTGGGACTGTACCTGCTGCTGCCGCGCCTCAAGTTCACTCAGTGAAGAGGCTGTGACCATTCCGGGGTTGCTGAAGGCAGCTGTCAGGCAGAGAGATGCCGCAATCAAATATGTAACAAGCTTTTTACGGCCTGACTTCATCCAGCAACTTTGCATATGACTTTGCATGATGCTTTCCACCTTTCTGATCTGAACTTATGCAAAAAGGCGCACCAAAAAACCGTCCAACTCCGGCCCGAACCCCAAAACAGTTGTCTTGGCCGTCCGCCGTCTGCTTTTCGATTTTCAGATACGCCTGATGGTAAACGATTGAGAAAATACAGCCGGTTACGACGATCGTAACTTACGGGCTGACGTAGCTCTGCGGGTTCTGGGAAGCGCCGTTGATACGCACCTCAAAATGCAGATGCGGTCCGGTCGAGTTGCCGGTCGAACCGACATAGCCGATCGTCTGGCCCTTGGTCACATAGTCGCCAACGCTGCATCCGAGCTGGGACATATGAGCATATAGAGTGCTGTATCCGCCGCCATGATCAACGATGACATAATTTCCGTAGCTGTAATGGGTCGACGCGAGGATGACCGTTCCAGCCTCCGCTGCAACAATCGACGCGCCATAAACGCCACCGCCGGAAATATCAATACCGGTGTGGAAGCCACCCCATCTGGAACCATAGGGGGAGCTGATGTAACTGTAGCCGGGCAGCGGCCAGCGGAAACTCAGATCACCGGCGCTGACCTGCGGGATATTGGTGGTTGTCGAACCGGAAGAACCGTTCTGCTGGGCAGCCTCTTGAGCAGCCTGCTGTTTCTTAGCCTGTTCAGCGTAGAAAGCCTGGATCTCAGCTTCGACCTGCTTCTCCTGATCAAGGGCACTTTGCAGGTCTTCTTCGTACTGCGCTTTCAACGCTTCCATATCTTCCTGTGCGAATTTGCTCTCCTGATATGCCTTTTCCAGCCCGGACTGGGCGACGGTTTTCTGTTCACGCTGCAGGATAATTGCTTCTTCATCCTCCTGCACCTTAACCAGGGCCTCTTCCACCTCGCCCTTGGTGACCTCAACCTGCGTCTTGGTTTCCTCCTGCTCGGCCTTCTGCGTCTTGAGCTGGTCGACCAGCTGTTCATCGCTCTGGGACACCGCCTGCATCAGACGGATATTCGTGACAAAGTCCCCGAAACTGGATGAAGACAGCAGCATCGCAAGCGAAGAGGTCTCGCCAGCCTGATACAGTGCAACCATTCGCGTCTTGAACAGCTCAAAAGTGTCATTGATCTCGACCTGTTTGGCCGCGATATCCTCTTCCAGCTGGTCAATTTCTTCCTCCAGCTGGTCAATCTCGGCAGTCTTATTTTCGATCTCAAGTTCAAGCGCCTCGATCTGATCGTCAAACAGCTGAATCTGCTGTTTATAGAGTTCAATCTGTTCGGTCAGGGTCTGCTGATATTCCTCTTCAGCATCAATCTGACCCTGCAATTCGTCGATTTTGTCATTGGCAGCGTCTACTTTCGACTGGATCTGCTCCTGTTCCGACTCCATCTCACTGATGCTCCTGGCCGCTACCTCCTGCGCTGGCTGCAGATAACCGCCCCCGAACAGAGCAGAAACGGTCAGGGCAATCGTAATCGCAAAAACGGCAACCCGTTTTGAACGGCCATTGAGCTTAACGTTTTGCATAATTCAGGTTCATTCCTTCCTTAGGTTGTCCGCCGCTGTTTAGCCGGCTTCATCCCAGCTACAGCAGCTGTCTGGCGCAATAATGCGCAATATAAAATGCTGAAATAATCGTAAAAATCAAGTGTAAAGTTTCTTTACTTTACACCTTCAAATATCCTCTCATGCTGAATACACTGCCCAGACATCCGACCGAAATGCCGGATATCAGGAAGCATGCCAGTACGCTGGTCGCCAACTGAGAAAACGGCATGATCTGATCCAACACGCTGGACATCAAAGAGGTACTCTCCAA
Organism: Candidatus Faecivivens stercorigallinarum; assembly: GCA_018715465.1. Classification (GTDB taxonomy): domain Bacteria; phylum Bacillota; class Clostridia; order Oscillospirales; family Ruminococcaceae; genus Faecivivens; species Faecivivens stercorigallinarum. Next base: position 17,785 of record DVLN01000056.1, read on the forward strand.
CCGGACAATATCCAGGAAGAAGTTGTATCCACCCCAGACCAGTCCAAATGCAATCAGTGCCGAAATCAGTCCAAGGAGAATCCCCTCAACGACGAACGGAATCCGAATGAACGAATTGGTCGCGCCAACATATTTCATGATGCTGATCTCCTTACGGCGGGTAAACACCGACGCACGGATGGTATTGGTGATAATTACCAGCGAAACGATAACCAGTGCCGCAATGATCGCACCACCAAAAACGTTGATCATCTTCCGCAGCCGGACCAATGATTCGGTGATCTCGGTCGGTGCTTCAACATTCTGGACATGATCCAGCTGTTCAATCTCAGTCTTCAATGCAGACGCATTTTCCGGGTCGACAATCCGGCAGCGGAAGGAAGCCGGCATAAAGTCGTCATCCATTCCCTCCAGCAGGCCGGCGTCACCGTCCAAATATTTATCAACAATTGTCTGCATCGCCTCGGTGCTGGACACAAAGGTGATATCGCCCAACCCCTCATTTTCTTCCAATACATTTTGTACCGCATTGAGCTGTTCATCTGTCGTATCTGTTTCCATAAACACAACCAGCTCATTCTGCTCGCCTACATACTCGACCATGTTGTCCACATTCAACGAAAACAGGACAGCAACACCGACAATCAGCAGGCAGGCAATCAGCGTCCCGATCGACGCTACTGTCATCATCCGATTGTTCCACAGGTTTTTCAGCCCGCTTCGCATCAGATACCGCATACTACTTGCTCTCATTGGCCCCTCCAATAATATAATCGTCGAATACCACCCGGCCGCTCTCAATATTGATCGTCCGGCCGCCAAAATACTTCACCATCTCATGCTCATGGGTGACCATCAGGATGGTCGTCCCGGCCTGTTTGTTGATCTGCTGAAGCATTTCCACGATTTCATAGGAAAATTCAGGGTCAATGTTGCCGGTCGGTTCGTCCGCAATGATCAGCGGCGGCTGGTTGATGATCGCCCTTCCCAGCGATACCCGCTGCTGTTCACCGCCCGAAAGCTCATAGGGATGCTGTTTGGCTTTATGCGCCAGGTTCATCATCTCCAGCACTTCCGGCACCCGCTGACGAATTGCCTTGTTGGACTGGTCGGTAACACGCATCGCAAATGCGACGTTTTCATATACCGTCATGTCCGGTATCAAACGGAAATCCTGAAAGACAACGCCAACGCTGCGGCGGAATTTCGGGATTTCCCGGTTTTTCAAATTGTTGAGGTTGAATCCATTGACAATTACCTGCCCGGAAGTCGCTACCGTTTCCCTCAGCAGCAGTTTCAGGATCGAGGTCTTGCCCGCGCCGGATGAACCGACAACAAATGCAAACTCGCCCTGATTGACACGCAGGTTTACATTCATCAATGCTTCCGTCCCATTTCCATACTGAAATGAAACGTCAATCAGATCTATCATCTTTTGATCATTCCTTTGGTCAGTTTGGCGATTTTGCCGAAAAATTCCGGCTTACGGCAACCGGCTTCCCCTGTCCGGCTCTCACTGTTCCCCCAGTTTTGCCGCCAAACG
>DVLN01000057.1 GCA_018715465.1 Candidatus Faecivivens stercorigallinarum
TGATATATTTTCGCTCATTGTAAACGTTGACACCGAGATAGATCTCATTGCCATGGTTGCGCAGTTTTTCAACCGCTGCAATCAGCATCTCCCTGGATTTTTCCGAGTGGCATTCAAAAATCGACTTTCCAACCAGTTCGCCATATCCCCGCACGTCATAATAATGATGGCGTGCTTCTTTGTTCAGGAACCGAATGATGTGGTCGGTATCCACAAAGACGATTCTGTACGGGATGCTGTCGAGAATTGCTTCAAACATCTCTTCGCGGTTCATGACGCTGCCCCTTTTCTGTTCAAAATTTCAGAATCAATACTGTCTGCCCCAGTAAACCAGCTTGTGTGCAGGTTTGCCGCAGCATACGCAGACATCCGAAACCGGTTCTTCACCGAACGGGATACAGCGGGATTTGATACCGGTTTCATCCTTGATCTTGTCCTCGCAGGCTTCGTCTCCGCACCACATAGCACGGATAAAGCCGGATTTTTCCTCGGCGATCTTCTTAAACTCATCCCAGTTGTGGGCATCCCAGGTACGGTTCTGACGGTTTTCCAGAGCTTTCTGATACAGACCGTCGTGTACAGCTTTCAGCGCTGCCGGAACCGCAGTTTCCAGCTCATCCAGAGATACGACAATCTTTTCGCGGGTATCGCGGCGGACCAGTACGCATTGATTCTGTTCGATATCCTTCGGGCCGATCTCCAGACGGAGCGGAACACCCTTCATCTCGTATTCCGAGAACTTCCATCCGGGCGAGTTATCCGAGTCGTCCAGTTTGACCCTTGCAACCTTTTTCAGTCTTTCCAGCAGCTCGCCGGCCTTGTCCAGAACGCCGGGCTTATGCTGGGCAATCGGGATGATGATAACCTGGATAGGCGCGATGGCGGGCGGCAGTACAAGGCCGTTATCGTCGCCATGGGTCATGATGATACCGCCGATCAGACGGGTGGAAACGCCCCAGGAAGTCTGATGCGGGTAAGCGAGGCGGTTGTCACGGCCGGTAAACTGGATGTTGAAAGCGCGGGCAAAGCCGTCGCCGAAATAATGGCTGGTACCCGACTGGAGGGCGACGCCGTTGTGCATCATTGCTTCGATGGTGTAGGTTGCTTCTGCACCTGCAAATTTTTCCTTGGGGGTCTTTTCCCCTTTCAGGACCGGAATTGCGAGGGAATCTTCGCAGAAATCAGCGTAGATGTTGAGCATCTGCAAAGTCTCTGCCTGCGCGTCCTCTGCTGTTTCGTGCATTGTATGGCCTTCCTGCCAGAGGAACTCGGAGGTTCTCAGGAAAGGACGGGTAGTCTTTTCCCAGCGCATGACCGAGCACCACTGGTTATACAGCATCGGCAGGTCACGGTAGGAGTGGATGACATGAGAGAAGTGTTCGCAGAACAGCGTTTCAGAGGTTGGACGAACGCACAGCCGTTCGGTCAGGGTATCCTGTCCGCCGACCGTAACCCATGCGCATTCGGGCGCAAAGCCCTCGACATGGTCCTTCTCCTTTTGCAGCAGGCTTTCAGGAATCAGCATCGGCATATATACATTTTCATGACCGGTTTCCTTAAAACGGGCATCGAGGATTTTCTGGATATTTTCCCAGATCGCGTAGCCGTAAGGACGGAACACGATACAGCCGCGGACGCTGGAGTATTCGCACAGCTCGGCTTTTACGACAACATCGGTATACCATTTGGCAAAATCGGTGTCCATCGAGGTGATGGCTTCCACCATTTTTTTCTGTTGTGCCACAGGTGATCTTCCTTTCTCTTGTTACATTGGCGTCATTCAGGGCGCCTCACGCAGATAATCTGATTATATCAGTTTTGCCGGTTGTTTGCAAGCAAAACCAGAAGGATAAATTGTATTTCTGCCGTAGTTTAAGGCTGTTGGCGTATCCGGCGCAATCCTTCTGATGGCTGCTCAGTCGACACAGGTCATGATGTTCAAAATCTCCCGGTCGGTTTCCCGCATACCGTCATGTCCCAGCCGTCCGATATTGCGGATGGTATTCTCAACGCCGCGGGAAATAATACCGTCGCCGCCGTAAAACTGCTGTCCCATCTGATACATTTCATAGCCCATCAGTCCGGCGTCGACTGCGATTGCGATTTTAGCAGCACAGGAAGCCTTTGCACCGTCGCAGACAATGCCTGATGTGATTGCCAGCGCATTCACGACGGTATGTGCGATTTCAGTAAACCTGCCGCCCCGCAGCCAGGCGATACCTGCTCCAGCGGATGCCCCGGCCGATACTGCACCGCAGTAGGCGGACAGACAGCCGATGCCCGACTTGATATGGATTGCCAGCAGATTGGATACCAGCAGCGCCCGGTAAAGGGTGTCCTGATCAGCGTGCAGTTCAGCGGCGTATTCGATGACCGGAAGCGAAGCCGTCATCCCCTGGTTGCCAGAGCCGGAGTTGATGACAACCGGCAGTTCGCAGCCATTCATTCGCGCATCTGAACCGGCAGCCGCGCGGGCCTTGGCGCGGGTCTTGACATTGTTTGGGTTGTTGTGGAGCAGCACTTTGCCGATATTGGCGCCGTAATCTCCCCTGAGCCCTTCGTCTGCAATTGCGGTGTTGTATTGAATCTGCCGGTCGAGAATCTCCCGAACGTCTTCGATATCGGCAATCTCAGCAAACTGGCAAATCCCTTCCACCGTCAGACAGTCGGGTACAGATGCCTGCTGGTCGTTGTTTTGTCTGGTAGTTTCTTTTTGGATAATACTGCCGTCCTTTTCCAGCAAGACAATGTGGTCGTGTGTATCGGCAATCTGGGCGGTAGCGGTATGTCCGTCCTCGTCCCACAGCCGTACCGTAATGCTCAGCAGCTTGCCATCCTGTGCCTGCTCAACCGAAAAAACCGCTGTTTCCATCCATCTGGCAAATTCTTTTTGCTCGGACTCGGTGACCTGTGACAGAACTTCCAGCCCCAGCCCTTCTTTACCGGCGATCATGCCGATACCTGCGGCGGCTTCCAGCCCTCTGGCACCGCCGGTGTTGGGAACAATGACACTTTTGACATTTTTAATGATATTTCCGCTTACTGTCAGTTCTGTCCGTACAGGCAGCCTGCCCAGCACTGACCGTGCCATCGCGGCACAGTAGGCAACCGCAATCGGTTCAGTGCAGCCCATGGCTGGAATCAGTTCTTTTTTCAGGATCTCAATATATTGACAGTAAGTTTTGTCCTGTCTGTCCATTTATCTGTCTCCTTTAAGGTTTTTCGCCGCAGTCTGGCAGCTATGGTGATATTATGACATTTTTTTCCGGGAAATGCAAGCGGTTTATCCCCTATCCAAAAGAAAATCCGGGGCATCTGTTGTGGGTGTACAGCTGTCCCGGAAAGAATCATTTATTTGGCTTGTTTCGGCTCCAGACCGATCAGAGGGCAAAGGAGTAGATAGATGACAAACGGCAGCAGCAGAACCTTCCGCCCAATTACCGAAAACAGTGCAGCGCATAAAACAGCCCCGATACTGTAGGACAGGACAGCCATTCCATAGATTTTGAAACGATGGAAAGATTCCGGCTGTTTGTGCCGTATCCAGTCAACCATCCCCAGCGTTGACTGGCGGATGTTGTTGGAACAGAAGACTGTTGCGACTGCGCATCCTTCGCAGTGATTAAAGGTATGATACTGCATTGCCGCCAGTAAAAAGAGCGGGGCCAGCTGGAGAAGAAAATGGATGTCCGGTAGAAGAATCACAGACAGCGTCAGAATGGCTTCCACCGCAAGACAAATGGTCTGCCATCTTTTTTTGCCCAGATGGTCAGGCAGTATGGCCGCCAGAACAATTCCAAGGATAAACATGGCCAGCGTCAGCCCTCTGAGCAGCATGTCTGCAAGATTGCCGCCTGCTACCGATTTCCATAAATGCAGCAGGTTTCCGGTTTCACCGCAGGCAAATGTCCCGAATGCAACAACGCCATAACAGCCGCAGATCCCGCCCGCAAACGTCAGAGACATAAACGCCGGGATTCGTTCAGAACGGGGATAGGTGGTGCGAATGGTGTTGCAGTTGCGCATAATCAGTTCCTCCAGGGCAGAATTTGATTCTGTTTTTATTGTACCATACCCTGTTCCCTTCCGACATCCGCAGACTGACCAAACATCTGGGAACACACCCGCATTTTTAAATGTGCTATGCCTGCAAATAAAAAAAGCATGGGCATATTTACCGTTTTTTACAATATACCCCGTGATATTTTGAATGATCTATCATAAATTCTGTTGAATCGACGGACAAAAAGTCGGATTATTGCATAAACTGATTTCTATCATTTTAAGACCCGGCAAGACTGTTATGTAAGGCAGCCCGAAGGCTGTCTCTTATTTATCCTGCTTTAGATTCCTCGACGGTGTTGTCCAGTGCATCCAGCATCGTTTCGGCAAATATGCCGTATCCCTTTTCCGGGTCGCTGACAAAAACATGGGTGACTGCGCCGACCAGCTTTCCGTTTTGTATGATCGGACTGCCGCTCATTCCCTGTACAATTCCACCAGTCGCGGCAATCAGATCGGGATCGGTGATCTGGATGACGATATTCCGGGATGTATCATCGTCGGAAAATGAAACCTTTTCAATCTGTGCGTCAAACAGCTGCGGCTGGGTGCCGCCGATGGTGGACAGGATCTTTGCTTCTCCGGTATGCACCTCCTGACGGGGGCAGACTTCCATCATGGCCTGTTCCGTCTGAATGCCGGATGCGGATAGCATAGAGCTGCTGTCTGCCCGAACGATCAGTCCGCAGGAGTAATTCCCCAGCACAGTCCCGGAACTGATCATCCCATCTTTCCCCAGCAGTGAAGAAAGGGTAAAAGCGCTGTCCAGAAAGGCACCCTGTAATTCTCCCGGTGTCCCGGTTACGCCTCTTGTTACGCCCAGAACAGTTGCTCCACAGACATTGCCCCATTGCAGCGGCAGCAGGACGCCGGTGTCTGCATCGCATACACCATGTCCCAGCGCTGCAAAACAGCCGGTATAGGGTTCATAAAAGGTGATGGTGCCGATACCGGCGGAAGAATCCCGTACCCACATACCTGCCAGCCATTGCCCGTCTGTTGTCTGTACCGGTGAAAGGGTTGTCTGCTTTTCGGTATTGTCACGGGAATAGGTGATCTGTACCGGCTGGCCGTTTTCACCGGCGGCAGAAATAACCGAAGAAAGGGTGTCAAAGGAGTTGATCTGCTGGCCATTGGCCGTCAGGATGATATCGCCTGACTGAATTCCCGCAAGTTCTGCCGGGCATACGGTCCCGGAAGCGGTCTCAACCGGAGACAGTGAAGCGACCACCGCCCCATCCGTCAGCATTTTTAACCCGAATACACTTCCGCTTGGAATGACATACCGCGCTTCGCTTTGTACGGCCGTCACAGTTTTGACTGGAATAATGCCGCCAAGCATCAAGGTATATTCGATTGACTGTCCGTCCTCTTTGCCGGAGATGCTTCCCTGCATCTTTTCTGCTTCAGTTTCCGGGTCAACTGTGCCGACCAGTGTCTGTACAGTTGCCTGCTGTTCCGCGACCGGCTCAAGAATTCGGTATTGGGCAAGGGTAAAGGTGGAGGGATCTTCCAGATAATAAGTATCGGGAAGGGCGCTGTTCAGGTAAAAGGCAGCGGCAATCAGCCCAACAGCCGGAATACCGGCCAGTGCAGCCAGCAGTTGGCAGGTTCGCCGCAGCAATCTTAAAAAGGCATTGGAAAAAATCTGACGGTGTTTTTTGCGTTTGGTACCGGTTTTGGCCGCACGCTGGCGGAGACCGGCTGAACGGGTTTTCATAGGCAGTTCCTTTCCGGGGAAAATAAAAACTTCCCACGCTCTTCATTATGGGAAGAGGCGGGAAGCTTTATTCATCTGATATTTCTGTCAAAAGGTTCTGCCCGGCGGTAGTTACCTGCCGCCCTCTGCGTTGGAATACTGTAACCAGTTGATATAGTCGTAGTTGCCGTAATCATCGGTAAAATGTTTGGCTTCGCCTTTGATCAGCGGTAAGATATAATCGCAAATCTCCTTCTGGACTGTCTTATCTTCCAGATTAAACCATTTTTCCGGAACCAGCAGCTCCTGGTTGGCACATTTTTCAATCTCTTCACAATCGTAAACTGCTTTGTATCCGCCATTTTCTTCGCTGCGGCGGATAACCGCCATCTTGCCGGTTACGCCCTCCAGCGCCTGCCGGGTGCCATATGCACCGACTGCGAAGCTCTCTTCGAGGTCGGTACGCGAGGCAAGATGCGCCGAACAGCGCTGCATCAGGTTCAGCTCAATCGAACGGACTTTGCATCCGATTTTGTGTTTGACCAGATGCTCAAGGTATTTTCCGACACCGCTCAGATAGGCATGTCCGAAAACGTCGACTGCGCCGCTCTTGCTGGACGAACCGACATAGTCGCCATTTTTGTCCCGCAGCCCTTCGCTGACTGCAACGATAATGGTATGTTCCTCTTTTTGCAGCATGCGGATGCGGTCAAGAAAAGCATCTTCGTCAAACGGAACTTCCGGTATTGCGACAATATCCGGCTTGCAGCCGCCCATAAACCGCGGCAGCCCGGCAGCCAGTGTCAGCCAGCCGGCATTCCGGCCCATGATCTCGACGATTGTGACCGACGGAAGCGCATAGATTGCGGTATCCCGAATCAGCTCCTGCATGGTAACAGACAGATAGCGTGCGGCACTGCCATAGCCGGGCGTATGGTCACAGCCAGGCAGGTCGTTGTCAATTGTTTTCGGGAGGCCAAATACGGTCGGAACCTGCTTTTCAGGATGCTGGCGGCGCACCTTTTCAAAATAAGCGGCCAGCTTGCTGACGGTATCCATGCTGTCGTTGCCGCCGATATACAAAAACCATCCGACATTCCATTCATCCAGACGGTTCAGGATTTTTTCGTAAATCGGGTCGTCCTGGTCAGCCGGAAGTTTGAAGCGGCAGGACCCCAACGCCATCGCGGGGGTAGCAGTCAATTTTTCCAGATCGGAGAAGCCAGTAAGGTCAATGGTGTTGTCCTTGAGAACACCTTCAATGCCGTGGAAGGTACCGAGAATCCGTTCCACTTTTTCCGATTCAGAAGCGGCATGGATGACACCGGCCAGTGTGGCGTTGATTGCACAGCTGGGGCCGCCGGACTGGCCGACCAGAAGTGTTTTGGGAGTGACAGCTGCCATAGAAAAGTTCCTTCCTTTCTTAAGTTCAAAGCCGGTTTGCAGATTAATTGTAAATTTTGAAACAAAACCGGCTGACAATCTCTTTTGTGCACGCGCAAAAGCCTATAAACGCACAAAACTGCAGGCGGCGGAGTTTCCGCCCTGCAGTTTTGCTGATAAAAATATGCGATTGGATAGGTTTATTCTTCTTTTTTGATCTGACGTTTGATTTCACGGAAGATGGCGTCAAAATCGGCGTCCTCTTCTTCTTCCGACTCGGTGGAAGCGGCAATCAGGTTCATATTCTCCTCATCCACTTCAGTCGGCAGCTCATCCGCCTCATCATATTCCATTTCATCCTGCTCATCATAGGTATAACCTTCACCAGGGGTATACAGTGGGAATCTGTCCCGGGCGACCTGATCAATCTGCACGCCTTCCGGCTGTGGATAATCCTCATCGGAATCGTCATCATAATCATCATCGTATCCGTATTCGTCATAGTCGTTGTCGGGATACCCGACAGCGTCCGCCTGAAGCTGCTGCAGCCGCCGGTCGCTGCGCACATGCAGCAGGATCGTCAGTCCACAGGAGAACAGCAGCAGGGCGACCGACCAGCCAAGAAAGATCTGCCGGCCTTCTTTGGTCCGCATCTGCTGAACAAGATGTCCAAGCAGCTTGCTGTGCATTTCCACCTTGCCGATAAATACCGTATCGGTACTGTCCAGAATAAACGGATCGCCGGTGGCTTCGGTGACTTCATAATAATTGTCGGAGACCGAGATAAGCCTTGCAATCTGGATGACCCTTGTTCCTTTGGCATCCGTCGCATAAAATGCGACCAGGTCATCCGGCTGGAAGGTATCGGGCGTATCCTTATTGATAATCAACAGTTCGTTTCGCTCGACCTCTCCGCTCATGACATCCGACTGGTAATAGTGCCAGCTGTTTCCAAAAATGGAAAAGGTTCCACCTTTGAGGAGCGTCAGCGTCAGCACCAGTGAAAAAAGCAGAATCATCAGGATCAGCAGACAGTTGACAACAGTCATCACTGCCTTGCCTACGTCTGCCTTGGTTACAGGCCTTCGGTTTGGCACGAATCAGTCCCTCTCTTCCATTATTCCACATAAAACGGGCAGTTATACCCTTTTTCGCAGACAGATTTTCAGATAAAATCATTATACATGAAACGCGGGTAAAATGCAAGAAAAATAAAATGCAAAAAAATTTTCAAAAAAGGGTTGACAAAACGGAAAACAGCGTGTATAATAACACTTGTTCGCGAGACACCCCGGAAACAAAACGCCGGACAGTCAGTCAAAACGAAAGCCTTTGATGGGGGTATAGCTCAGCTGGGAGAGCATCTGCCTTACAAGCAGAGGGTCACAGGTTCGAGCCCTGTTGTCCCCACCATCTGGCCCGGTAGCTCAGTTGGTTAGAGCGCCAGCCTGTCACGCTGGAGGTCGTGGGTTCGAGCCCCATTCGGGTCGCCAATCCTTTTAAAGGATTTGTCCGATCAAATCGGACAGATGCCTCTGTAGCTCAGTCGGTAGAGCAGGGGACTGAAAATCCCCGTGTCGTTGGTTCGATTCCGACCGGAGGCACCACATGCGGATTTAGCTCATCTGGTAGAGCGCCACCTTGCCAAGGTGGAGGTAGCGAGTTCGAGCCTCGTAATCCGCTCCATTTTTTTTGGCGTCATAGCCAAGCGGTAAGGCAAGGGACTGCAACTCCCTGACTCCCCAGTTCAAATCTGGGTGACGCCTCCAGAAGATGACTCGCATAACAGCGGGTCATTTTTCTTTTTGTCAGAAAGCGGAAGATTTTTCGGATTCGATCTGTTCGGATGAAAAATCTTCCGTTTTTTATTTGCCGTTCCATCAAATGCCCCGTCTCGAAACTGCCGGTTTAAAACAGCCGGTAAGTCGTGGCGGGAAGAAAGGAGTTATTATGATTGAAGTCGAACATCTTTGCAAAACCTTCACGGTATCCCGCCGGGACGCCGGTATGAAACAGGCGCTGGGTGCCCTGTTTCGCCGTGAAAAGGAAACCATCCGTGCACTGGATGATGTCAGTTTTCGGATTGAGGATGGAGAAATGGTCGGATATATCGGCCCGAACGGCGCCGGGAAAAGTTCTACCATTAAAGTGATGTCTGGGATACTGACCCCGGACAGCGGCAATTGCCGGATCAATGGACTCGTGCCCTGGAAGCAGCGTAAAGAGCATGTCAGCCGGATTGGCGTTGTGTTTGGGTCTCGGAGTCAGCTGTGGTGGGACATCCCGGTCACCGATTCCTTTGCCCTGCTCAGGGATATCTACCGGATACCGGATGATGTGTACCATAAAAATCTATCTCGTCTGACCGAGATGCTTTCCTTGCAGCAGATTTTGCGTACACCTGCCCGCCAGCTGTCCCTTGGTCAGCGAATGCGCTGTGAGATTGCCGCTTCGCTGCTGCATGACCCGGCAGTCCTGTTTCTAGACGAGCCGACTATAGGATTGGACGCAGTGTCCAAACTGGCGGTGCGGGATTTTATCCGCCAGCTCAACCGGGAAAAAGCAACGACCATTATCCTGACTACCCATGATATGCAGGATATCGAAGCGCTCGCCGGACGGATTATCCTGATCGGCAAAGGGAAAATTCTGATGGACGGAGATACCGGACAGCTGTCCCGGCAACTGTCCCCATCTCGGACGGTCAGGGTTTCCGTCCGCAGATTTGCCGATATCCCGCTGCCGCAAGGTGTCCAGTTGATAGAGAAACGGGGCGAAGAAGGCGGACAGCTGATCTTTTCGGTGGATACTGAAAAGGTGCCGATTCCGCAGCTGATTTCCCTGTTGTCCGCTCATCTGGAAATGTACGACCTGTCGGTTGAAAATGTTTCGATGGACGAGCTGGTTCTTTCCCTCTACCGGAAATATCAGATATAAGGAGGGAGAGAAATGGAAAAAACGAATGCCCTGGGACAATATCTGACACTTTTTCGGATTCGATTTATTGCGGGGTTGCAGTACCGTGCGGCCGCACTGGCCGGGATTATGACCCAGTTTGCCTGGGGCGGAATGACCGTGCTGCTTTACCGTGCCTTTTATCAAAGTGATCCGGCTGCCTTTCCGCAATCGTTTGAGGCCATGTGCAGCTATATCTGGATACAGCAGGCCTTTCTGGCAATATTTATGGTGTGGGGGCTGGACCCCGAGCCGTTTGAGCTGATCAAAAGCGGGAATATCGCCTATGAACTCTGCCGTCCGGTCAATATTTACTGGATGTGGTTTGTCAAAAGTGCTGCAACCAGACTTGCAAAGGCGGTGCTGCGCTGTATGCCGATTCTGATATTTGCGCTGCTGCTGCCCCGGCCTTACCGGCTGGTTTTGCCGGATGGCGGAAGGCTGGTGCTGTTTATTGTTTCGCTGCTGCTGGCACTGATCAATATTGTAGCGTTTACCCTGCTGATTTACATTTCTACCTTTTATACCCTGGATTCTACCGGATTGCGTTCGCTGATGTCCACGCTGGCGGAATTTCTGTCAGGCGGACTGATTCCATTGCCTTTTTTCCCGGAGAGCTTTCAGAAAGTTTTGTCATTGTTCCCATTTGCCGGGATGGAGAATACCCCGCTGCAGCTGTACAATGGTACAATGGCAGGGATGGACGCAGCTTTTGGAATCGGGATGCAGGTTTTGTGGGCAGGTATCATGATCGGGACAGGTGCTGTCTGGATGCGGAGTGCCCTCAAAAACGTAGTGGCGCAGGGCGGCTGACAGGAGGTGTCGGGATGAAACTATATTTCCATTATCTTTCGCTGCACATCCGGGAACGGATGGAGTATAAAAAATCGTTTCTGCTCAATCTGATCGGGCAGTTTCTCGGCAGTTTTTCCGCCTTTTTATCGGTTTGTTTTATGTTCAGCCGGTTCCATACGGTGCAGGGATTTACCTTTTCCCAGGTATTGCTGTCGTTCAGTGTGGTTCTGATGGCATTTTCCCTCTCCGAATGTTTTTTCAGAGGATTTGATGTCTTTTCTACGATGATCGGCAATGGAGAGTTTGACCGGGTGCTGGTGCGCCCGCGCAGTACTGTATTTTTGGTGATCTGTTCAAAATTGCAGCTGGACCGGCTGAGCCGGATGCTGCAGGCACTGGTTATGCTGGGGTATGCTCTTCCGCGCTGCGGGGTTGAATGGACGCTGCCGCGGGTTGGTGTGCTGATCATGATGATTGGGTGTGGGATGGTGGTCTTTTGCTGTCTGTTTATCTGCGGCGCGACGTTGTCTTTCTTTACGATTGAAAGCATTGAGATCATCAACATTTTTACCGACGGCGCGCGGGAATTTGGTGCTTATCCATTTGCGGTCTATGGAAAAGGAGTATTGCGATTGCTGACTTTTGTGGTGCCGCTTGCCTGTTTTCAATATTGGCCGATGCTGTGGCTGATGCAGCCGGACAGTCCGCTGTTTTATGCGTTTTGTCCGTTGCTTTCGCTGCTGTTTGTGATACCGGTTTCGTTGCTGTGGAGACTGGGCGTTCGCAAATACTGTTCAACTGGTTCCTGAAAAAAATGAGACGCACCAATGGAATATTCCGGTGCGTCTCATTTTTTAATTTGATAGGGTTTTGATGCGGGATTTGATAGAAAACAGACAAAAAGAAAAGCTCCTTAGCTTATTTCGCTTAGCGTACTTCGCTTAGCGTACACCGCGCATTGCGGGCATATCAGGGACAGATTTGCAGTCGCCATATTTCAGACGGATACGGTCCGCGATCATCGCGATAAATTCCGAGTTGGTGGGTTTGCCGCGGGTGTTCTGGATAGTGTAGCCGAAATAGCTGTTGAGCACATCGACATCACCGCGGTCCCATGCGACTTCGATTGCATGTCGGATGGCACGTTCCACCCGGGAAGGAGTCGTGTCAAAATAACGGGCAACTGCCGGATACAGCTCCTTTGTAACCGAATCAATGACCTTCATATCGTTGAGCGCAATCAAAATGGCTCGGCGCAGATAATGGTAGCCCTTAATGTGCGCGGGTACACCCACCTGATGCAGAATGTCGGTGATGATGATTTCCTGCTGCTGTTCATTACCTGCCGAACTGGGACGGCTGACACTTTCTTCCATCGAACAGATGGCATCTACCCGGTCAACCAGCGCCGAAACGGCAATCGGGCGGAGCATGATATGACAGTTGGGCAGCTGGGTCAGCATCTTTTCAGTAAACTCGTTGGTAAAGGAAGATGTAATAATAAAATAGGGAAGTGCGCCTTCTGAACTAAGGGTATTGATGACAGCGATTGCATCGAGATGCCGCAGCTGGGTGTCCATAATGACGAGGTCAGGATGTTCGTCCTGGATAGCGGACAACACCTCAAAACCGTCCCGTTTGCGCAGGATAACTTCATATCCTTTTTCCTGCAGCTTTTCCTTACAGCTGTTACGGAAATCCATCGTGTCGTCGCTGAGTAAAATCTTTTTTCTGTTCATTTTGATGTTCCTCCTGTAAATCATTTTTTCGACGCTGAATATATTTGATCAATTTTTTTCCAACAATGAGCGGCAGATCCCTGGCAAATTCTATAGGGACAGATGCTCACCGTTGAAAAAGAAATCGTCAATATAATTTTAACCGCGAAACTT
>DVLN01000006.1 GCA_018715465.1 Candidatus Faecivivens stercorigallinarum
ATAAAATGAGCATATCATCCAACAAATACGGCCATATTCCCGGCCTTGACCGACAGGTGTCCCGCATCTTTTTTGGCTGCGCAATCCGTCCGATGAACCTGGGACAGGATGCAGGAGAACTATTGGACGCCGCTCTCGAAAACGGCATCAACGCTTTTGATACCGCACGGGTGTACGGTAATTCGGAAGTCTCTTTCGGAAACTGGCTCCGCTCCCGCCGCTGCCGCGACCGTGTCGTCCTGCTGACCAAGGGCGGGCACCCCGCTTTCTCCCGCGACAAGGACGGCAATTTCCAGATCACCCGCCGGATCAGCCGGAAAGAGATCCGGGAAGACCTCGAACAATCCTTGCTTGCTCTTGGAGTCGACAATGTGGATATCTACCTGCTGCACCGGGACGACCCTTCCGTCCCCGCCGAAGAGATCGCAGGCTGGATGGACGAGCTGGTCAAAGAAGGCAAGGCCCGCACGATCGGCGGCTCCAACTGGACCCACCAGCGAATCGAAGCCGCCAGGGAATATGCCCTCGCACATGGCTTGACACCCTTCACTGTTTCCAGCCCCCATTTTTCTCTGGCTGAGACGCAAACCGACCTGTACGGCGACAACTGTGTGACGCTGACCGGCGACGCCAATGCCGAAGCACGGGCATGGTACCGGGAAAATCCAGTCGCGGTCATCTCCTTTGCCAGCCTGTCGCAGGGATTTTTCTCAGGGAGATGGACCTCCGACGATTTCCGCAACAATGACTCCCGTCTTAAACCGGAATTTATCCAGGCATTTGGCAGCGAAAAGAACCTGCTCCGCCTCGACCGCACCCGCGAGCTTGCCGCCGAAAAGGGATGTACCGTCTCCCAGCTGGCACTCCGGTGGGGATTTTCCCAGGGGATGAACCTCTTTGCGGCAGTCGGTTCCACCAGCCCCCAGCGGATGCTGGAAAACTGGCAGGCACTCGATCTCCCGCTCTCGAAAGAGGAAGCAGACTGGCTGACAGGAAAATAAAAGGCAGCTGTATACAGCAAAAGCAGGAAGTTTTTTAGCTTCCTGCTTTTCTTTTCCATATAAATGTATATTACGGTGTCCGGCCGGTATCCCCTTCCAGCGGCGTCGGAATGACCGGCAGACGGAACCAAAAGTCGCTTCCCTTTCCGACTTCGCTTTCAACACCATACTCGGCATGGTGCAGTTCCAGGACGCTTCGGACAATCGAAAGCCCCAGCCCGGTTCCAACCGCGCTGCGCTTGTGCACCTTGTCCAGCTTGTAATACCGGTCCCAGACCAGCGCCAGCTTGTCCGCCGGGATTCCTTCCCCGCTGTCGATTACGTCGATTCGGACCTGGCCATCTGCAACTGTCTGACGGAGCTGGACATCCAGTGTCTTGCCGGTATAATGAATCGCATTGTTGATCAGATTATAGACAACCTGCGAAATACGGGTCCGGTCGGCTTCCACCCAAGCCTTCTCATCCGCCTGCAATGTCAGCCGGAAGCCCTTGCTTTCGATCATCTTATTGTACCGGGAGAGTGTCTCCTGAATCAGTTCAGTCAGACAGAACGGCTCCCGCTGGATTGTCACGACTCCTGCCTGGAGCTTGGAGAGATCCAGCAGGTCATTGACCAGTTCGGTCAGGTGGTTGGCTTCATCTATAATAATCTGGACATTCTCCGGCGTATTCTCCCCGGGCAGATCACGCATTACTTCTGCATATCCGCTGATCAGCGTCAACGGCGTACGCAGGTCATGGGAGATATTGGCCAACAAATCCCGACGCAGCTGCTCGACCTGCTGGAGGTCATGGCTGACCTGAACAAGCGTCTCATTCAGTTCCCCGATCTCCCGACAGGCACTGCCTGGATATGGAGCGTATTCTCCCCGCACCAGCGCTTTGGAAGAATGGTTGATCTCGACGATCGGGTGGGCAATTCTGCGGGCCAGGAACAGTGCCATCAGCATTCCAACCAACAGCATGACCACCGTCACAGCAATCAGCAGATATCGGATGGTCTGTACAGTGGTATCGACCGGTGAAACAACCGAATTAAGCAGCAGAATCCGTTCATATCCGCTGGCATCCGAGCAGATCGTCACATTGATGATACTCTCCTTGCCAAAAATAACTGGTATCACCCGGGAGGAAAAAGGGTTATCCCGCGGGTAGTTCCCCTCCCACTCTCTCGAACCGACTTCCAACAGATAGGACCCGCCAGATTCCGACGCATAAGCATACAGCATAAACAGCCCCAGTGAATTCATCCGGTGGATACTGCACCCCGGCAGTGTATCCGCTGACGAAATCACCCGCCCGGATGAGTCAATCACCATCGCACACAGCTGCTGCTCGGCAACAGCCGACTCTAGCCGGCTGTCCAGATCGTCACTGAAAAGGTGGCTGGAAATCGAAGCAGCCGTCGCCTGAATCTGCGAAATCTTAGTCCATTTATAAATCGGCTGCAAAAAAACCGTCTCCAGCAGCCATAAGCTCCCCAACATCAGCAAAGTAAACAGGGTAAATGCCCGCATCAGCCAACTGTTGATGGAACGCGCAGGCTTTGCCCTGACCCGCTTTTTTTTATCCTTCAAAACGGTAACCAACCCCCCGCAGGGTAACAATCAGCCGCGCATACGGCCCCAAACTCCGCCGCAGCAGTTTGATATGGGTGTCCAGCGTCCGGTCGTCCCCGTAAAAATCGTAACCCCATACATTATTGATCAGTGCTTCCCGCGTCAGGGCAATGTTGCGATTGCGCACCATGTAAAACAGCAGGTCATACTCCTTCGGGGAAAGCTCCTGCTGCACCCCGTCAACAAAGACCGTCCGCGCGGTAAAATCAACCATCAGTCCATCTTTGCGGTATACCTCCCGCTCGGAAGATGCCGCTTCCCGTGCTGCGCTTCTTTTGAGTACCGCGCTGACCCGCATCAGCAGTTCCCGCGGGGAAAATGGCTTGACGACATAATCGTCCACCCCCAGCTCAAACCCATGGATACGGTCATACTCCTCCCCGCGGGCAGACAGCATGATGATCGGCAGGTGTTCATTGAACTTGCGAATCTCACGGCAGGCGGAAAAGCCGTCCAGCTCGGGCATCATCACGTCCATAATGACCAGGTCGAAATGCCCGTTGCGCACCTTCTCGACCGCTTCCATCCCATCTCCGGCTTCCTCTACCTGGTATCCGTCAAAAACCGCATACTTCCTGATCAGCATACGGATATTCTGCTCATCGTCCACAATCAAAAGTGTAGGCATTGGTTTCTTCCTTTCTTTTGGTTTTATATTTATATTTTACCGGCAGCGTGTGACGGCTGTGTGACAGAAATGAAACAACTGCTTGACAATTTCCCCTGCTATGCTATAATGACCCCATACCGCAGGAAAGAAGGGTTTTGCATGTTTGACGAGACATCTTATCAGGATGTCGATTTTCGCGACGCACAGATCCAGGAAGATTCCCTCTGTGGGCTCCGGTTTGTCCGCTGCCAGTTCGACGGGGCCGACTTCTCCAGAATCCGACTGGAAGGCTGTCGGTTTGAAAATTGTCAGTTCCATGGGACAGACTTCAACGGCGTGGAAGCGGTGCGCTGCGTCTTTGTTAATTGCAGCTTTCTGTATGCAAACTGTTTTGCAGCAGAGTTTCATGACTGCAAAATGACCGGCACTTCCTTTGAATCAGCGACAACGACCGCGATACGGATTGACCGCGGTGACTGGCGGATGACCGAAATGGTCGAAATGGATCTTTCAGGTGAAAAAATCAATGATATAAACTTTTCGGGCGCATCCCTCCGGCAGTGCCGGTTTGATAAAACCGTTCTGCGCAACTGCGATTTTACCGGAGCAGATATCCGCGGCGCTTCCTTTAAAGGAGCCGATCTGCGCAGCTGTACCCTCGACCAGCTCAACCTCTCGCTCGCTGACTTCAAGGGGGCAAAAATTGACCTGACACAGGCAGTCGCATTCGCTGAAACATTCGGTGTCAAGGTGTTCCCCTGATACCCGATCCCTTTATCATTATTGTAACCAATTCCGGCCCTTTTGGCAAGCGTCCGGGGGCAGAAAGGAAATGTTCATGGACAACAACCTCATCCAAAAGCAGAAAGCTATCCTGGTCGGCATCGACACCGGCGAATATGATCTGGAACATTCACTGGAAGAACTCTCCGAACTGGCCAAAACTGCCGGTGCAGAGGTCATCGGAATCTTCACCCAGAACCGCCAGTCGGCTGAAAATGCAACCTTTATCGGGGGCGGTAAACTGCGTGAGATCGCTGAGTTTGCCGAAAACCAGCAGGCCGACCTGCTGATCTTTGATGGAGAACTCTCCGGCACCCAGCTGCGCAACATCTCGGATATCACCGGAGTGGATGTCGTCGACCGGACAACCCTGATTCTGGATATCTTTGCAGGCCGCGCCACCTCTGCCGAAGGTAAATTACAGGTCGAGCTTGCACAGCAAAAATACCGACTCCCCCAGCTGATCGGTGCTGGCAATGTCCTCTCCCGTCAGGGCGGCGGCATCGGCACCAGAGGCCCTGGTGAAACCAAGCTGGAAACCGACCGGCGATATATCCGAAGAAGAATCCACGCACTGGAGCTGCAGCTGAAAGAAATGGAAAAACGCCGCGGCCTGATGCGGAGAAAGCGTCAAAAAAGCGGTGTCCCGATTATCGCTATCGTCGGATATACCAATGTCGGCAAATCAACCCTGCTCAACCTGCTGACCGGCGCCGATATCTACGCCAAAGATCAGCTGTTCGCAACCCTTGACCCGACTGCCCGGGAACTTCGGCTCCCCGATGGCCAGCAGGCGGTGATCATCGACACGGTTGGACTGATCGAGCGGCTGCCTCATGGACTGGTCGAAGCCTTCCATTCAACGCTGGAAGTCGCGGCCGAAGCGGATGTCATCCTGACCGTCTGTGATTATGCAAGTCCCTACTGCCGTGAACAGCTGGAGGTGACCGGACAGGTGCTGGACGAGCTGGGGTGCGGCGATATCCCGCGGATCACCGTCTTTAACAAAATCGACTTGGATCCCACTTCCGCCGCTGCCGCTGAAACAATTCCAGTCCAAGGGGTAAGGCAGGTGTTTATCTCTGCCGCCGAAAAACGCGGAATTGACCGGCTGATGAATATGATCAGCGATTGTCTGTCCGAATCGGTGACTACGGTACAATTGCTGGTCCCCTATCAGAACGGCGGCCTGACCGACACAATCCGTCGGGAAGGCAGCATCCTTAATGAGGAATACACCGAAAACGGCGTACGGCTGACCGCGACCATCCCCAAGCGCAGCCTCTTTCGCTACCGGGACTTTCTGACAGACACGGCAGCAGCTGAATAAACAAACTGAAAAGACTCCTGTACGGACTTTCTCGCCGGTACAGGAGCCTTTGTTCATTTTATTTCAGATAATAAACTGTGACGCCAGGATTCAGCCCGATTCCCCGCCGCAAAATTCTTTTGCTGCGGACTTCCGCACGGACAAGATGCTGCAATACGGTGCCGCCATGAAATCCATGGATAACTTCGATCTCGCGGACTTCACTTCCGACTGTTTTTAACAACCGTTCAAGATATTTTTTCGCGTCCGGGGCGTACATGTTGTGGATGTCCACTCGAACAACCCCATCTATACAGCGGTATCCCGCCATCAGCTCTGTTCACCGTCATTTCCATCCAGCGAAAGCTGTTCGCCGACGTCCTCCTGACGCAGCAGTGAACCGGCAACCGGAATCGTCTTGGCACGATAACGATGGGGATTTTTAAAGGCCGTTTCGGTCAGAACCTCAACCTTTTCCAGCCTTGCATTCTTTTTCAGCGTCATGACCGCGACACCCTGGGTATCCCGTGTTGTCTTGACCGAAATCATGCCGGGATTTAAAATCATCCGGCGGTTGGAAGATGCAAGAACATATTCTTCCCCATCCTGCACCGGATAAAGGGCTACCAATGGCGATTTGTCCGAATAAGCATTTTGCAGCTTACGGCGGTTGGTCTTAGTCTCATAAGAGGCAAACGGTACCCGCGCGACTTTGCCATTCTCAAAGAAGAAGAGCAGATCGCCAGTATAGTCAGCTGTCACCGCACAGAACAGGTACCGCTCCCCTTCGTCAAATCCACATCGGGTCGGCAGATAATCCCCCAAAACACTTGCTTTGGTTTCGGGAAGGTCGGAGAGCTTATACTTGTACACCTGACAGCGATCGGTAAACAGCAGCAGGTCTGACTTGTTGCTCACCTCAGCGTGCAGCTGAATCTCGTCCCCTTCCTTCAGCTTCTGGGCACCGGACATCCGAAGTGACTGCGGAGTGATCTTCTTGACATACCCTTCGCGGGTAACAAAAAGATTGACAGTATAATCAGGCGTTTCGTCCTCTTCTTCATACTCCACCAGATCGGACGGATAGATGAACAGGCTTTTTCTGGGCTGGCTGTACTTTTTGATAACCTCCCGCAGTTCACCGACGATAATCCGGTTGATCTTCCGGTCGCTGCCGGCTGTCTCTTCCAGATCAGCAATCGACGTCTTCAGCCCTTGAATCTCTTCCAGACGGGACAGAATATACTCCCGGTTGAGATGGCGCAGTTTGATTTCGGCGACATATTCCGCCTGTACCTCGTCAATCCCGAATCCGATCATCAGGTTGGGAACAACGTCCGCTTCATTCTCGGTCTCCCGCACAATTTTGATCGCCTTGTCGATGTCCAGCAGGATTTTCGACAGACCTTCCAGCAGATGCAGCTTATCCCGCTGCCGGCCAAGCTCAAATTTGACCCGCCGCCGGACACAGTTTTGACGAAATCGAATCCATTCCAGCAGAATTCCGCGTGCGCCAAGGACCTGCGGCATCCCGTCAATCAGCACATTGAAATTGCAGGCATACGGGTCTTCCAGCGGCGTCATCTTGTACAGCTTCTGCATCAGCTTATCTGGGTCGACCGCTCGCTTGATCTCAATCGCCAGTTTCAGGCCGGAAAGATCAGTCTCATCCCGGACATCGCTGACCTCTTTGAGCTTGCCCACCTTGACCAGGTCGATGATCCGGTCGATAATCGCTTCGGTCGTTGTGGACGGCGGAATCTGGGTCACTTCAATACAGCCTGCCGATGAATCATAGCGGTACCGGGCACGTACCCGCACGCTCCCGCGGCCTGTCTCATAAATCTTGGACAGCTCATCCGCGTCATACAAAATGCTGCCGCCGCCTGGGAAATCGGGGCCTTTGAGCGTTTCAGTGATATCCGCCTTCGGGTTCTGAATCAATGCAATTGTCGTCTCGCAAACTTCAGCCAGATTGAACGAACAGATCGAACTGGCCATGGATACGGCAATGCCGACATTGGAATTGACCAGAACCGCCGGGAAGGTGGTCGGAAACAGCGACGGCTCGGTCATCGTATTGTCATAGTTGGGCACCATATCGACGGTGTCCTTGTCGATATCCTTAAACAGCTCAGAGGCTATTTTTTCCAGCTTGACCTCGGTATATCGCGACGCAGCATAGGCCATGTCCCGCGAATAGGCTTTACCGAAGTTGCCCTTTGAATCGACAAAGGGGTGCAGCAATGCTTCGTTTCCGCGGGTCAGCCGGACCATTGTCTCGTAAATCGCCGCGTCGCCATGAGGATTCAGGCGCATCGTCTGGCCGACGACGTTTGCCGATTTAGTCCGCCCGCCGCTTAATAACCCCATCTTATACATCGTATAAAGCAGCTTGCGATGGGACGGCTTGAAGCCGTCAATCTCCGGCAATGCACGTGAGATGATTACGCTCATCGCATAGGGCATATAGTTTACCTGAAGGGTGTCGATAATCGGCTGCTCGACAACCACGCCTGCGTCTTTAATCCATGCGTCCGACTGTGACGATGAACGGCGGTCAGGTGTCTTTTTTTCTCGTTTTGCCATCTATCCAAACGTTCCTTTCTAAATCCCCGGTCAGGAAATGTCCGCAAGATCGAGGTATTCATGACCATGCTGGGCAATCTGGTCTTTTCTTCCCTGCAAATCATCCCCCAGCAACAGGTCAAACCAGCGGCTGGTTTCTTCGACATCCGACGGCATCACCTTGATTGCCCGCCGCGTTTCAGGGTTCATCGTCGTCACCCACATCATCTCCGGGTCGTTTTCACCAAGGCCCTTGGAACGCTGGATGGTATACTTCGCATCTCCGATTAAACCGAGAATCTCATCTTTTTCGACCTCATTATAGGCAAAATAGGTTCTTGTCTTGGTAGTGATCTCATACAGCGGCGATTCAGCAATATAAACATATCCCTTTTCAATCAGCGTCGGAGTCAGCCGGTAGAGCATCGTCAGAATTAACGTCCGTATCTGGAACCCGTCGACGTCGGCATCGGTACAGATGACAACCTTGCTCCACCGAAGGGCAGACAGGTCAAACGACGAAATCTCCCGGTTGGATTTGCTCTTGACTTCCACGCCGCACCCGAGAACCTTGAGCAGATCGGTGATGATTTCGCTTTTGAAAATCTTGTCATAGTCGGCTTTGAGGCAGTTGAGGATTTTACCGCGTACCGGCATGATCGCCTGAAACTCCGAATCACGCGACAGCTTGACACTGCCCAGTGCCGAATCACCCTCAACGATATACAATTCCCGTTTGGAGGTGTCCCGGCTGCGGCAGTCGACAAACTTCTGGACACGGTTGGTCAGGTCGATATTCCCCTGTAACTTCTTTTTGATATTCAGCTTGGTTTTTTCGGCGTTTTCACGGCTGCGTTTGTTAATCAGAATCTGCTCGGAAATCTTTGCAGCGTCGACAGGATTTTCAATAAAATAAACTTCCAGCTGATGCTTGAGGAAGTCGGTCATTGCTTCATAGATAAACTTGTTGGTGATCGCCTTTTTGGTCTGGTTCTCATAGGAAGTCTGGGTCGAAAAAGAGGACGACACCAACACCAGCGCATCCTCTACATCGGCAAAGGTGATCTTGCTTTCATTTTTCAGATATTTGCCGCTTGACTTGAGATAAGCGTCGATCTGAGAGGTAAACGCCTGCCGGACCGCCCGCTCGGGACTGCCGCCGTATTCCAGAAAGCTGGAGTTGTGATAATACTCGGTCAGCCGGACACGGTTGGAAAAACAGAGCGCAACCGACAGCTTGACCCTGTAGTCGTCTTTGTCCTCCCGGTCCCGTCCGATCCTCTCCGCCTCCCAGTATTCCGGCTGGGTCAGCGCGTTTTCCCCGACAATCTCAGCAAGATAATCGGAAATGCCGTTCTGGTAGCAAAATTCGGTCTTGACAGGCTTTTCACCGCTCTTGTCGACAAACTCAAATACAACCCCCGGATTGACAACTGCCTGTTTTTTAATGGTATCAAGAAAATACTCGGTCGGAATATTGATGTCGGTAAAGACCTCCAAATCGGGTTTCCAACGCTGGCGGGTACCGGTTTTACGGGTGGTTGCCGGTTTTTTCTCCATCTCACCGGCAATGTTGCCCTTCTCAAAATGGAGATTATACTGGTAACCATCCCGAATGACCTCAACATCAAAATACTCTGAGCTATACTGGGTCGCACAGCTGCCCAGACCATTCAAGCCAAGAGAAAATTCATACATATCCCCGCCGTCCTGGTACTTGCCGCCTGCGTACAGTTCGCAATATACCAGTTCCCAGTTGTACCGCTTTTCCTTCGGGTTCCAGTCGACCGGTACGCCACGTCCAAAATCCTGTACCTCCATCGAGCCATCCCCGTACCGGGTCACAATGATCCGGCTGCCAAATCCGGCGCGGGCCTCGTCGATCGAGTTGGAAAGAATCTCAAAGAAGGAATGCTCACAGCCTTCCAGTCCATCCGAACCGAAAATAACGGCAGGACGCTTTCGGACACGATCCGCCCCTTTGAGCGAAGAGATACTTTCGTTGCCGTATTCTTCCTTTTTTTTCGCCATTCAAGCGCCTCCTAAGTCTTCCGCACCGGGCGGCAAAATTTACACATACATTAAATATTATACCAATCTGCCGGTAGTTTGTCAAATTTATCCCATCCACCGCCGGATGCAGATG
>DVLN01000058.1 GCA_018715465.1 Candidatus Faecivivens stercorigallinarum
CCTGTTACAGACAAGTCTGGAAACCGGCTGAAAATACAGTCCAGTTCCAAACCGCTCCCACATCCCAGATCCAGCAACTGTTCTGCCTGTTCTGGAATAAACTCGGCCATCCATTTATAATGCGCCTGCCAGCAGGCCATATGCTCCTCATAGCCTTCAATACGTGCATCAAAAAATCCGGCCATTTCCTCCAGAGGTTCATCCCTGGTTTCTTCCAGCCAACTTTTTAATTCCAGATAATCCTGATCCATCTTTTATCTCCTCTGCTAAAATCTTAGCGTTGATCAGACAGCAAAATACCTGCATCTTCCAGCTTCCGGCAAATCCGTAAATAGGACTGTTCATCCGGGCAGGATACGGTATGCGTATGGATACCGTCGCTGAGAGTCAGTAATGGTGCCGCGTTTTTCTCTTCCAAAGCCCGGAAAAGCTCTTCCGCATCATACCGGGAAAAAATCCGCAGCGGTGCCGAAAGGATACCATATACCGGATGTTCTACTGCAATATCCAATATCGCGCCGCCATTATCCACAATGGTATACAATTCCTCCAACAGCTGCTGTCCGGTATGGCGGCAGGTCAGTATCCGTACAAAACCGGGCGCCGCTCCCTGCAAACGATATCCCCTGGCCGTCGATACGATATCCACTCCGCCGGCCCTCATCAGTGCCACATCACCCACAATAATCTGTCTTGAAACGCCAAACTTTGCCGCCAATGCGCTGGCACTTAGCGTCGTACCCCGATTTTCAGACAGCAGTGAAAGAATCTGCTCTCGTCTTTGTGAAGCTGTCAAAGTCATAATCGCACTCTTCCCCCTGTCTGTATTTTTGAACTATATGCAAAATCCATTATGTACAACCACAATCTGTCACAACACAACCCTATTATAACGGAAATTACCACAAAAAACAAGCCGGCTTATCACCAGATCAGCCATTCCAGCCAGAAAATTTACAAAAAAAGGACCGGAACAAAGCTCCAGTCCTTTTCCCCGACAAACCTGTCAGCCGGTCAGCGGGCAATATACGTATAAGGGTCACAGGTACGGTTATTGATATGTACCTCAAAATGCAGATGGTTCCCGGTCGCATAACCAGTCATCCCGACTTTACCGATCAGGTCGCCCTGCGCTACTTCATCGCCGACCGATACATTCAGGGAACTGCAATGGCCATACAGCGTCCGCACGCCATTTCCGTGGTCAATAACTACGCAGTTGCCATAGGTATAGTACCATCCGGCGACAACAACTGTACCGGAAGCAGCTGCATAAATATCGGTACCGGCATCAATTGCAAGGTCGATACCCTGATGTCCGTCTTCCCCGTAATAGCAGGTCTCAGTGCCGCCATTATCGGGAAGCGGCCAGATCAAACTTTCTTTCAGAGTTCCGCTGCCCGTCTCGCCATAATAGCTCGCACTATAGCTGATGCTGCTCTGGGTTCCCTCGGTCATTTTCTGGGTTACCGGTTCAACCAGTACCTTTTCAGACAATACCACACGTTCGGTCTCGCGGCCATTGACAGTTACAATATTTGCGGTAACTGTTTTGCTGCCGTTGACGCCCTGGGTAATAATCTCCGCTTTTCCGCTGGAAGACACGCCTTCGACAATCTCAGTGCTGAACGGAATCGAAACCGTTTCGGTAACCTGTCTGGTGCAGGCGACCTGGACCAGCGGCTCCTCAACTTTGACATCCAGAATATTACCGGCCGTCAGCTTGTCCGCCGCCAGTTGCCCGTTCAGTTCGGTAAAGCGATCGACAGTCATGCCATAATAGCTGGCAATTGTCTGCTGGGTGTCGCCACTGCGAACAATGTAGCTGTAAGACTCAATCACCTTGGATTCAAAAACCGACTTGATACCCGAATAGGTCAGCAGATCACTGGCAGGATAGGTCCCATCCACCAATTGAATATCGCGGGTAAAATCAACCGATTCCCCTTCCTCTCCGGTCGTATACAGCGCCTTAAAACTATTCAAAATGTTGCGCAGACTGGATGCAGAAGAATATGCACCATAAAACTGACCGTCGATGTAAAGGCCACAACCTTTGACGGTCGCCTGGCTGGAAGCAGATACAGTCTCCACCTCTGCGGGCAAAAAGCCGGCGGAAGCAACAACCGCAGCCGGCTGCGCGTCCATTACCACCGCCGTTGTCTGCACTTCATTTTCTCCTACAGACGCCGTCACGCTGAAATCCTGAGAGAACAGCTCACTGGGCAATCTGGTCATCCAGCCGCCGCAAAAATCCCTGACACAGCCGGACAGTGCTATAATTCCAACCGCAGGCAGTACAACTGCCAGAAAGCGGCTAAATTTTTGCATATAATCTTTCTGTTTTTCCTGATGCAATAGAAGATACTCCTTTCGTTTACAGGTTCCAATCGTTCGGCCGGTTCAATTACTGATTTCCCGACAGCTCTGCCAGCCTGTCCGTTTCCCGCCGGACGGCTGCATATATCCGGTTGTATACGAAAATAATTACAAACCGGTAACGGCCAAACCTGCATTTATTATATCACATTTTTCCGAGATTGCAACCGAAATGCGTCGTTTCCATTTCACCCAGATTAAATATTGTACAAATACACAAGGTTT
>DVLN01000059.1 GCA_018715465.1 Candidatus Faecivivens stercorigallinarum
CGGTAGAGCGCATGACTGTTAATCATGATGTCGTCAGTTCGAGCCTGACAGGAGCAGCCAGTAAACCCACTTGGTAAAAACCAGGTGGGTTTTTGTTATTGTTATAATTTGTATATCATAAAACCGGCGGACACCATTTTCAGGCTCCGTCGGTTTTGTCTTTTATAACAGTTTATCTGCAACTGGATACAGAATCAATCCGCCGATACCAGCGCCGACCATTACTGTGATCGGATTCGGTTTTTTCCATCGTAGAATGACCAATGCAATGGCAAAGATCAAAACTGCAATCCAATCGGTTGTTGAAAAGTTGATAGCGTTTGGCCAGGCTGCTGAGATAAACAGGGATACGCCGGCCCCCGCAATCATTGCAATGACAGCAGGACGCAGTCCGGAAAGGACACCTTGTATCATTGAAAGAGAACGGTAACGATAGTAGACATACGCCAGAATTGAAATAATGATACAGGAAGGAAGCGTGCAGCCGAGGGTTGCGATAATAGCACCTGGGAGTCCTGCAATTTGTATACCGACAAAGGTTGCGGAATTAATCGCGACCGGACCGGGGGTCATCTGAGAGATCGTGATAATATCCGAGAACTGTGTCATCGTCAGCCAGGGATGCAGTTCCACAACTTGATGCTGAATAAGCGGAAGGGAAGCGTATCCACCGCCGAAGCTGAACAGTCCAATCTGAAAGAAGCTCCAGAAAAGCTCCAGATAGATCATTTTTTCTCCTCCTTTTTGCTATACTTGCTGCACCATAGGGTATGCAAACCACCAACCAGTCCGCTGACCAGAATCACCAGAATGACGTTAACATCAAACCAGACGGTGGCAATAAAAGCAGCAACCATGATCAGAGTCGGGAGTATTTGTTTCTTTTTGAGGATATCCAGCCCCATTGTCATGACAACGTCAGCAATTACAGCGACAACGCCTGCTGCCATTCCTTTGAGTAATAGATTTACGATTTGATTGCTGCGGAACGCTGCGTAAAACAGTGAAATAACCGACAAAATAATCAGTGGAGGAAGAACAGTTCCCAGTACTGTGACAATACCGCCCAAAATACCGCCTGCACGATAGCCGACCAGAATTGAGGCATTGACCGCAATTGGCCCTGGGGCAGACTGAGCGATAGCCGTCAGATCGAGCATTTCATCTTCCTCGATCCAGTGGAGCTTTTCGACAAACTGTTTTCTCATCAGCGGGATAATGACATAACCGCCGCCAAAGGTAAAGGCACTGAGTTTAAAGGTGGAGAGAAAAAGCTGGAGATATTTCCGGCCTTTTTTCATTGGATCATCCCTTCTTTCACGGTATTTGGTGCCTGAGCCGTATAGCGCAAGCATTTGACAGGTTATATTATAGCACTTGATTTCTTATAAGAAAAATAGTATAATTTTATTGTATATATAAGTGATTCAATATAAGGAGGCGCTATAAATGACGCTGCGGCATATCCGTATCTTCCTGGCTGTCTGCAATCATGATAACAATATTACCCGTGCGGCCGAATCGTTGTATATGACCCAGCCGGCGGTCAGCCTGGCAATTCATGAGCTGGAAAATTATTACGGGGTGCGGTTGTTTGAAAGGATCTCCCGCAAACTGTATATCACTGAGGCCGGAAAACAGATGCAGGAATACGCTTCCCATCTGTTGTCAATGTTTGATGACATGGAACGGGAGCTGCGGAATTGGGATTCGGCAGGTATTTTGCGGGTTGGTGCCAGTATTACGATCGGTTCACAGTTTATGCCCGAATATGTCAGTCGTTATCAAATAGTCTGCCCAGCGGTGGAAGTAAAGGTGCAGGTCGGGCCCACCGGGTATCTTGAAAAAGAGTTGCTGGCAAACCATCTTGACTTTGCGCTGGTGGAAGGTGTCGTTCATTCGCCCCATCTGGTGTGTGACAAATATATGGAAGATGCGCTGGTTGCGGTTTGCGCACCGGGAAAACCGTTTCAGAAAGGGGAGACAGTTGAAATTGAGCAATTTCGCAGCCAGCGATTATTGCTGAGAGAAAGCGGAAGCGGTACAAGGGAAAAGTTTGACAGTGCTGCCCGGCTGGCCGGTTTTTCGGTAGAGCCGTCGTGGGAATCGACCAGTACAGGTGCATTGGTCAATGCTGCCATCCACGGGCTTGGGATTGCAGTCCTGCCGGGGCGGATGGTTGTGGATGAGTTGGAAAAAGGGGAGGTCGTCTCGTTTTTGGTTAAAGGAATGGATCTTCGCCGCAAGTTTAAGATCGTTTATCACAAAAATAAATTTCTGTCCTCGTCAGCCCGTATTTTTATCCGGATTTGCCGTCAGTATGCGGCGAAAGCCCCGGAAGATAGTGGAGCAATTTTTGCGGCGGATACAGAATAATTTATAAAAAATTGACGGTATTTGCTGATAGACATTGGTTTGCCGCTGTGTTATAATCAAAATGGATTGAATAACAACATTGTGTCAGAAAGGAAGGAAAAAAATATGGCTGTAATCAAGCCGCCTTATCTTGGTGCCGCGTATTACCCGGAAGGATGGTCCGACCAGCGGGTGGATGAAGATGTCCGGCAGATGAAGGAAACAGGTATCAACCTGGTACGTCTGGCGGAATTTGCCTGGAGCCGTCTGGAACCGGAGGAAGGCAGATATGACTTTGGATGGCTGCGGCGGGTAATTGCCAAGCTGGACGCCGCAGGCATTGGCGTGATTCTCTGTACCCCCAGTGCTACGCCGCCGGTCTGGCTGACAGAGAAATACCCGGATATTCTTCCGATGGCGGAGGATGGACGGCGGACGACCCATGGTGCGCGTCTGCACTATTGCCCAAATCATGAGATTTATCAGGAGTATATTCGGAAAATCAATGAAGCGCTCGTTCAGGAATTTGACAGCTGTTCCAATGTAATTGGGTGGCAGGTAGACAATGAGGTGTATACCTGGCAGGGAAAGGGCTGTTTTTGCCCGACCTGTCAGGAAAAGTTTCGCCAGTTTTTAAAAGAACGCTATGGTACAGTGGAACAGCTCAACCGTTGCTGGCAGCTGACCCTATGGAGCCAGGAGTACAAGAATTTTGATCAGATCCCGATGCCCAGAAGCGATGTCTGGCACCATCCGGCGCTGAAAACGGCCTGGCTGGAATTCCAGGAAGATTCGATTACCGAATATGTCAGCCGTCAGTATCGCACCATCAAAAAATATTCCAGAAAACCCGTCGGTACCGATATGATGCCGCTGCCGCTGGTCAGCCATGTTAAATTGACCCGGGAAGCGGACGTTGTAATGTTCAATCATTACAATGATGAGGACAATCTGGGACAGGTCTTTTTCTGGTTTGAATATCTGAAGACTCTGCGGGACATACCGATGTGGAATACTGAGACCGACCCCTGCGGCAACGGCAGCACTGCCAGACAGGCATATAAGCCGCGTGGTTTTTGTACAGTCAATTCCTGGCTGCCGCTGATTTTTGGCGGGGAAGCAAATCTGTACTGGCACTGGAGGGCGCATCGTGCAGGACATGAACTGATGCATGGTGCCGTCATCGACGCCCATGGCCGGCCCAATCATACCTATGGAGAGATCAAGCAGCTGGCAGCCGATTTTAAACGATGCGCCGATTTTCTTGTCCAGACGAAAGTTTCGCCTGCACCGATTGCCATTCATTATGACGCGCTGGCTGAAAAGCAATTTCTTGCTCAGCCCATTGCGGCAGGACTTAAATATCAGCCGATACTGCGGGATTGTTTTTATGAACCGCTCCGCCGCGCTGGTCAGCGGGTTGATATCATTCCGCCTTGCCACGATCTTTCGCAATACCGGGTGGTTCTCTCACCGCTTCTGCCTTATATTGAACAGGAACTTTTATCTCGTCTGTACAGCTGGATAGAAGCGGGTGGTATCTGGATTGCAGGGCCGCTGACAGGATGTCGGGATGCTGCTGGCGGACAGCTGGAAAAGCCGTTGGGACCGCTGGAGGAATGGGCAGGCTGTGTCCGCAGATATGCGCTGGCAGCTAATGAAAAGTATCCATTTGATCTGCACGACGTGTATGGCGAAAAGAGCGACGGTGCTGTCTGGTATGATGCTTTTCAGACACAGGAAGGCCGGGCGGCAGCCGTTTACTGGAATGCTTCTTATGAGCTGGCAGGTATGGCGGCTGTGGTCGAAAGAAAGATCGGAAAAGGAAAGATCATCCTGTTGGGCACTGTACCGCAGAAAGAACTGCTCCTTCGGTTGGTTGAGGTTGACACCAGCAGGCAGGCGGTTAAAGATTATCAGCAGCCGGATTATCAGTTATCAGATAACCTTCTTGCTGTACCGCGTGTCACCGGAAATGGTCTGGAAGCTGGCGTGCTGCTGGCGGAATTTACCGGTCAGAAGGGACAGCTGTATCTGACCAGAAAGGCAGAGGATCTCCGTACCGGTCAGTTATTCAGTGGAAGGGTGGAAGTTTCGCCTTGGACGGTCATGGTTCTGCGCTACGTTGAATAATTGACCAAATGATAATAAAATCCCGGACACTCCGATCAGGAATGTTCGGGATTTTCGCAGGATAAGAGGTGTTTCAGAATTTGGCGGCCTTTTCGTCGATCAGCTGCTGGACAATAACCGGATTAGCCCGCCCGCCGGTCTGTCCCATGACCTGACCAACCAGCGACTTGAGGGCATTGGTTTTACCCTTTTTGAAATCGGCAATGGATTTCGGATTTTTTGCAATCGCCTGGTCAACCAGCTGTTCCAGTGTGGCCCGATCACTCAGCTGCAGCAGGTCATGTGTACGGACGTACTCTTCGGGCGACTGGTCGCCTTTTTTCCACAGCTCGCCCAGCACCTTTTTTTCGGTAGACGAGTTGATTTGTCCATCGACGGTCATGTTGACCAGTTCGGCGAGGTGTTCGGGCGATACCGGAATGCGGACGGTGTCCTCGCTTTCCGCCGACATCAGCCGGAAAACTTCAGTCAGCATCAGGTTGGCGGCCTGTTTGGCGTATTCGGTTGCAGTGCAGACCGATTCAAAATAATCAGCGGTTTCGGGCGTAGCAGTGAGCATTTCCGCGTCAAATGGGGTCAGCCCAAACTGCTCAATATATTTTGCCTTGCGTGCATCCGGCAGGACTGGGATGGATGCTTCCAGTTCGGAGAGCTGCTGCTCACTTATTTCGATTGGCGCAAGGTCAGGATCGGGGAAATAACGGTAATCATTGGCGTCCTCTTTGCGGCGCATCGAGAAGGTTTTCCCGGACTTTTCGTCAAACCGTCTGGTCTCCTGCACGATTTCTTCCCCGTTTTCGAGCGCTTCCACCTGGCGGCGGTATTCAAACTCGATTGCTTTCTGGATATATTGGAAGGAGTTCAGGTTTTTCATTTCGGTACGGGTGCCAAACGGTTGACCCGGTTTGTGTACCGACAGGTTGACATCACACCGCAGTGAGCCTTCCTGCATCCGGCAGTTGGAAATACCGGTATACAGGATGGTTGCGCGCAGTTTTTGCAGATAGGCGACTGCTTCTTCCGCCGAGCGGATATCCGGTTCCGATACAATCTCAATCAGCGGAACTCCGCAGCGGTTGCAGTCGATAAAGGTACCGCTTTTATCGTGGACCAACTTTCCGGCATCTTCCTCAATGTGAATCCGGGTAATACCGATGCGTTTGGAACCGTTGGAAGTCTCAATATCCAGATGGCCGTGTTCACACAGCGGCAGATCATACTGGGAGATCTGATAGGCTTTGGGAAGGTCGGGGTAAAAGTAGTTTTTCCGGTCTTGTTTGGAATAGCGTGCAATCGTGCAGTTGGTCGCCATACCGGCCTTGATCGCATATTCTACAACCTTGCGGTTGAGGACAGGAAGAGAGCCGGGCAGCCCCATACAGACCGGACAGACGTGGGTGTTGGGTTCTGCGCCAAAATCGGTTGGGCAGCTGCAAAAGATTTTGGTTCGGGTTTTCAGCTCGACATGGACTTCCAGCCCGATGACCATTTCATATTCAGAAGTAAATGCAGGCATCTTGATTCATTCCTCTCTGGCAGTTATCGGGAAATCCCGGATGTTTCAAATGCGTAGCCGATGCGGTACAGTGCCGGTTCCGAAAAAGCAGGACCAATCAGCTGCATGCCGACGGGCAGACCGCTGTCTGCCGTCGCACAGGGCATCGAAAGAGCGGGAAGACCGGCAATATTGACCGGAACGGTGTAGATATCCCCGAGATACATCTCCAGTGGGTTGGATGTCTTTTCTCCGATCTTATAAGCGGTTGTGGGTGCAACCGGCGAGAGGATGCAGTCGCATTGTTCAAAGATCCGGTTGTAGTCATTGACGATCAGTGTCCGCACCTGCAAAGCCTTTTTATAATAGGCGTCGTAGTACCCGGAAGACAGCGCGAAAGTGCCCAGCATGATGCGGCGCTTGACCTCCTGGCCAAATCCTTCGCTGCGGGAATTCTTGTACAGGGTTGTGATGTCGTCATAATCTTTGGCCCGGTAACCGTACCGGATGCCGTCAAATCGTGCAAGGTTGGAGGACGCTTCAGCTGAAGAAATAATATAATAAGCTGGCAGTGCATGGGAAAGGGTTGGCATCGAGACTTCTATGATTTCAGCACCCAGTTCCTTGAATCGCGTTACAGCTGTTTCAATTCCTTTGCGGACATCGTCCGAAAGTCCTTCACCCAAAAACTCTTTGGGAAGGGCAATTTTCATCCCGCGGATGTCTTTCCCCAGTTCTGCCGAATAGTTGAGGGTTTTCATGTCAATGGAAGTCGTATCCCGGCTGTCATGACCTGCAATGCAGTCCATGACCATTGCAGAATCGGCGACTGTTTTTGTCAGTGGCCCGATCTGGTCAAGCGACGAAGCAAACGCAACAAGTCCGTAACGGGATACCGTGCCGTAAGTCGGTTTCATCCCGACAACACCGCAGAAGGCCGCTGGCTGCCGAATCGAACCGCCGGTATCACTGCCCAGTGTAAACGCGGCTTCCTCTGCTGCGACTGCTGCTGCCGACCCGCCGGAAGAACCGCCCGGCACGCAGGTCAGGTCACGGGGATTGTGGGTGACCTGGAAATAGCTGTTTTCGGTGGAAGATCCCATCGCGAATTCATCCATATTCAGTTTCCCAAGCATGACTGCGCCCGCTTGTTCCAGCTTTTCGATGACATGGGCGTCATAAGGGGGGACAAAGTTTTCCAGCATTCTGGAAGCACAGGTAGTGGTAAAACCTCTGGTACAGATATTGTCTTTGGTGCCGGCCGGGATTCCTGCGAGCGGGGAGAGCTTTTCTCCACGCGACCGCCGGTCGTCGATCTGTGCTGCTTTTTGCATTGCCTCCCCTTCCAGAACCGAGAGGTAGGCATGAATAGACGGTTCTTTCTCCCGTATCGTGTTCAGATAGGCGGTCGCTGCCTGAACCGCTGTGATCTCGCCTGATTGCAGGTAACTGCTCAGCTGGCAGAGTGAAAGCTCGGTAATCTGTTTGGTGTTCATCATTTGATTCCCCATTCTCCTCTATATATTTCGATAACGGTGTCACTCTACCGTTTTGGGTACCGTCATATAAATGCCGTCGGTTGTCGGTGCATTGAAAAGCATCTGTTCCCGGGTAAAACGGCTGGACGGGATATCCTCCCGGAAAACATTCTTCAGTGGGACAACGTGGGCGGTAATCGGAACGCCTTCGGTATCCAATGCTGAAAGCTGGTTTGCAAAGGCGATAATGTTGCCCATCTCGTCCGGCAGACGGCGCTTTTCTTCATCGGTCAGCGAAAGCCGGGCGAGGTTTGCGACATTTTCAATGTCGATCAGGCTGGCGTTTTGGCGTTTCTGTTTCTGGGATGCAATATGCTCCTGCTTGAATCCCTCCAGCAGCCCAAGTACTTCCAGCTGTTCAGTGCTGACGGCAGACGGTGCACTGGTCATTGGGCAGGATGCGTCTTTGACCTTCGGGAACGCGATGACGTCCCGCAGCGAATCAGCACCGCACAGGATCATGACCAGCCGGTCCAGCCCAAATGCAAAACCGCCGTGGGGCGGTGTGCCGTACCGGAAGGCATTGACCATAAACCCAAACCGGTCCTGAATCTCCTCATCCGAAAAGCCGAGCGCTTCAAACATAATCTTCTGGACCTGCTGGTCGTGGATACGGATGGAACCGGAGCCCATTTCAACGCCGTTGAGAACCACGTCATATGCCTGCGCCCGTACACGTCCCGGGTCGGTCAGCAGATACTGGACATCTTCCGGGTAGGGCATCGTAAAGGGGTGATGGGTTGCAACCCAGCGTTTTTCTTCCTCCGACCATTCAAACTGGGGGAAATCGGTGACAAATAGGAATTTATAGACATTTTTGTCCCGCAGTCCCAGCAGATCTCCCAGGTCGAGACGCAGTGAACCGAGTACCCGCCGGACTGTCGCCAGCTTGTCGGCGCAAAAGAGGATAAAGTCGCCAGGATGAGCGTCTACTGCTTTGATGATCGCTTGAATATCTGATTCGGAGAAATATTTGGTCAGGATAGAATACACTTCTCCATCCGGCCGGAGCGCAATCCATGCCATCCCGCCCGCACCGTAGCTCTGTGCCTTGCGGGTCAATTCATCAATGGTCGAGCGGGTAAATGCGTTGCCGCCCGGTACACAGATTGCCCGCACTACGCCGCCAGCATCTGCTACCCTGCGGAAAACCGCAAAGCTGCACACCTTTGCAATATCGGTGATATCGACAATCGGTAGTCCAAACCGGAGGTCGGGTTTATCCGAACCATAAACATCCATCGCCTGCTGCCAGGTCATTCGCAGAAAAGGCTCCCGCATGTCCAGCCCCTTCATTTTGCGCATAATCTGCTTAAACAGGCTTTCCAGATGCTGGAAAATGTCCTCCTGCTCGACAAATGACATCTCCATATCGACCTGGGTAAATTCCGGCTGCCGGTCGGCGCGCAGGTCCTCATCTCGGAAACAGCGGGCAATCTGGTAATACCGGTCAATGCCGCCCACCATCAGCAGCTGCTTATAAATCTGCGGCGACTGGGGCAGAGCGTAAAAACTGCCGGGATGGACACGGCTGGGCACAAGGTAGTCGCGTGCACCTTCCGGTGTGGATTTGCAGAGCATTGGAGTCTCAACATTGAGAAACCCTTTTTCGTCCAAAAAGTCCTCAACCACCCGAACTAGTTTGTGACGGGTTTTCAGATTGTGATAGAGAGAACTTCTTCTCAGATCAAGATATCGGTATTTAAGCCGCAAATCCTCTCTCACCTGCACATTATCATCCAGCTCAAACGGCAGCTGGCTTGCCTGCGACAGGACAACCAGCTTTTGGGCCATCAGTTCGATAGTGCCAGTTTGGAGACGGGGATTGTAGGTCTCCGCTGACCGAATGCGGATATTGCCGGTCACCTGAATGACTGACTGGCTGCGCAGTTTTTCGGCTGATGTGAAATCTTCCGGGGTAAGATACTGCTGGTTAAAAACCACCTGCAAAGTACCTTCCCGGTCTTTGAGGTCAATAAAGATGACGCCGCCCATATCCCGTTTGGTCTGGACCCATCCGGCGGCGGTTACGGTGCGTCCCACATCTTTTTCTCGGAGCGCACCGCAGTAATCGGTTCTCATCATATCTGTTCAATCCTTCCTTTATTCGACGGTTTTGGCGGAAAAATAAAAAAGTCTTTCGTCCCAAACAACAACTGTTTAGGACGAAAGACTGACTTCCGCGGTACCACCTAAATTGGACCTTGCGGCCCCAACTCAATACTGTCTGATGCAATATCTATCGGATATAACGGTCCGCCCCCGTCTGAGCCTACTTGGAAAGCTGTTTTTCCTTTGGGTCAGCAACTCCGGGATGTTCTTCAAAAGGAAATCTGTACCGCAATCCCACCGCCTGCGGCTCTCTGAAACGACCATTCCGATCTACTCTTCCCATCAACGTCTGTTTTTTAATATGCAACTATTATAAACATGTCTTGCAATTTTGTCAAGAGCTTTTTTTGTCGGTTTTCGGATTTTTTCAAATTTATCGTTGAACTTATAAGATAATCAGTCCTACTGCACCGCACAACAATCCGAGTCCTGCGCCTGCCAGTACATCTTCCGGCCAGTGCAGCCCGGCAGCCAGACGGCTCAGCCCAGTTACCGCCGCCAGAATGATCATCCCCCATCCCAGTATAGCCGACAGACGGAACATCGTCAGCGCAAGAACAAAAGCACTGGCGGTATGGTTGGATGGAAAAGATTTTCCGCCCTTTTTTTGGACGAGCGGACGGATAGAAAGCTGCTCATAGGGACGTTTGCGGTTGATCTTTCGTCGCAGCAGCCCAGAAATAAACAGACATCCAGCCGGAAAAACCATCGCTCCGATCAGTGCTGTACACTGTTCTGCGGCAAATCCACTGGAAAGGGCCACCCATCCCATCAGACACAGCTGCACTGAGTAGACTACGAAAAAGAGGGGAGGCAGACTGCGGACAAGCCAAATCGCCAGTCTTTCCCGTCTGCTGCTTTTTCTCCAAAAATTTAAGATTCGGTCGTATTCCGACTCAGTCCAGTGGAACAGATTCAGTCGTTCGGAGACATTCATGCTTCAATGACCGATAGAATGTCGGGAACGCTGGTGACGGTATAATCAACCGGCAGGTCGGTGGTCTGCCCCTTGCGGTTGAGCCAGCAGCAGGGGATGCCATAGGCGACCGCGCCTTTGATATCACTGGACAGAGAATCGCCCACCATCAGGACCTTTTCCTTCGGGGGATTGCCCAGTCGTGCAAAGACAAAGTCAAAGTATTCCTTCTGCGGTTTCTGAGAACCGGCTTCTTCCGAAACAAAAATGCCGTCGCACAGCTCCGCCAATTCTGAGGTTGCCAGCCGGTTTTTCTGTACACGGGTTACGCCATTGGTTGCGAGGTAGAGCTGTGCGCCCATTTCCTTGATCTTTTGGCAGAGTTCCAGCGCACCGGGCAGCAGGATATTGCCCTCTGCCAGTCCGTCCAGATAGTCCTGGTTTGCTTTTACACCGTCTCCGGTGAATCCGATTGCGTCAAAAAAGCGGGCAAACCGGTTGTCCAGCAGAAAGCTCTTGGTAATGCTTCCCTTTTCAAATTCCAGCCACATTGCATCGTTGATCTTCTGATAGGTGTGAATGTTGTCTTCTGTCCACGCAATGCCGTACATCGTAAACAGACGGTGGAGGGCGTTGATTTCGGCTTTGCCAAAATCAAAGACGGTATCGTCTGCATCCATCAGGATGATGTCATATTTTCTCATGTCAGCTTCTCCCTTCATTGGTTGTCAGTTGATGTGTCGGTGTCC
>DVLN01000060.1 GCA_018715465.1 Candidatus Faecivivens stercorigallinarum
TGTTTTTATCGAAATATGGGAGTAGAAAATAACCTGAAAAATCATATGAGTAAAAATATTAATCAAATAAATTGTGATTGACTTGAAATATCATCTGCCGGACAGCAAAAGACGGCCGCCCGAAAGCAGCCGCCTTTTCAGCACAATATAAATGTTTGATTACTCAACACCATTCCAACAGTAGGTACACAGCTTGTCGGGGTCAATGCCGACCGCTGCAATCATATCGTCCAGACGGTGATACCGCAGAGAGGTGAAATGCAGCCGTTCACAGATCTTCTGGACCATTTTTTCATATTTTTCGCTGTCGGGGTCGGCATAGCTGCGAACAGTCTCATCGCTTGCTGTTTCCCCTTCCAGTTCATTGATCACCTGGCGGGCGATCAGCTCCATCTCAGAGGTCGAACGGGAGAAGTTCAGGTATTTGCAGCCAAACAGAATCGGCGGGCAGGCAGGACGAATATGAACCTCTTTGGCACCGGATTCATACAGGAATTCAGTCGTCTCCCGCGTCTGGGTACCACGGACAATCGAGTCGTCGATCAGCAGCAGTTTCTGTCCAGCAATCAGGTCATGCACCGGGATCAGTTTCATCTTGGCAATCAGGTTACGCTTGCTCTGATAGGTCGGCATGAAGGAACGAGGCCAGGTAGGCGTATACTTGATAAACGGACGGGAGAACGGAATCCCCGACTCATTCGCATAACCGACCGCATGCGCTGTACCCGAATCGGGAATGCCTGCAACGATATCCGGCTGGGCATCGTCCCGTCTGGCCAGCAGCCGGCCACAGTTGTACCGCATCTTCTCAACGCTGATCCCCTCGTAAGAGGAAGACGGATAACCATAATATACCCACAGGAAGGTGCAGATCTTCATTTTGTCGCCAGGCGCAGACAGCACCTTGACGCCGTCCGCGTCAAACACGACGATCTCGCCGGGCCCAAGTTCCTTATAGTCGCGGTAGCCCAGATTCAGGTAAGCAAAGCTTTCAAAGCTCGCGCAGAATCCCTCTTCCTTCTGCCCCAGCACAATCGGCGTCCTGCCCAGTTTGTCACGCGCGGCATAAATGCCCTTCGGGGTCAGAATCAGCATGCTCAGCGAACCGTCGACAATCTCCTGCGCGTACTTGATGCCGTCAATGAAGTTTTCCTTCTGGTCGATGATTGCAGCGACCAGTTCGGTCGGGTTGATTTCGCCGTTCTGCATCTCAAAGAAATGGGTCTTGGGGTCGATCACATCCTTGAGAATCTGGGGAATGTTGTTGATCTTACCAACCGTCGTGATCGCATAGCTGCCGTGATGGGAGCGGATAAAGATGGGCTGCGCCTCATAGTCAGAGATACATCCGATACCAAGGGTACCGTGCATGCTGACCGATTCGTTTTCAAATTTGGTCCGGAACGGAGCGTTTTCGATGTTATGGATTGCCTTGTCAAATCCATGTTCCCTGTCGTAGACCGCCATGCCCGCCCGGCGTGTCCCCAGGTGAGAATGATAGTCAATTCCGAAAAAGAGATCAAACACGCAATCCTCGTGGGACGCAGCGCCAAAAAATCCTCCCATATTTTACACCTCTGTTTTGATTTGTCAATTGTTTGTGACCACTTTCAGGCAACCAGTGTCCGAAAAAAACTATTTTTATCATAACACATTCCGACCCGTCCTGCAATGTACAATTTTTCCAAACACATTCCCCACTCAAACCAGCTTTTTACAATTGCTGCTTTGCTTGGATATCTGTTCGAACGGATAAAAAAAATTGCCATAATTTTCGGAAAAACCCTTGCATTCTCAGAATAAATCTGTTATAATAAAAAAGCTGTGAAACGCGTCCGTAGCTCAGTTGGATAGAGCGTTGGACTCCGACTCCAAAGGTCGCAGGTTCGACTCCTGTCGGGCGCACCAGTCTACAGGCTCTGACGTGTATACGTCAGAGCCTTATTTTTTATTCCAAAACCCAGGAGGCTATATTGACATGAGTTACATTCCTACCCCGGAACAGGCTTTTGAACTGGTCAGCCGTTATAACCAGCAGCCCTTTCACCTACAGCATGCACAGATCGTTGGAAAGGTCCTCGGCTACATCGCCGCCGAAGCTGACCCCGGACATGAAGATTACTGGAAAGCAGTCGGCATCCTCCATGATATTGACTTTGAACAGTGGCCCGAGCAGCACTGTGTCAAAGCAAACGAGCTGCTGCATGAATTGGATATCGACGAAGGGGTCATCCATGCGGTTGTCAGCCACGGATATGGGCTTTGCGCCGATGTTGAACCGACCCTTTTGATGGAAAAGTATCTGTTTGCTGTCGACGAGCTGACCGGGCTGATCGGCGCCGCCGCCCTGATGCGTCCGACCGGCATGCAGGGAATGGAAGTCAAGTCGGTCATGAAGAAATTCAAAGACAAAAAATTCGCCGCCGGCTGCTCCCGTGAAGTCATCTCCCGCGGAGCTGAAATGCTGGGAATGACGGTTCAGGAGCTGATCGCAAAGGTTCTGCCCGCAATGGCAGAGGAACCGGCTGTCTGATACCGACAACGCAAGATGAATCGCCAAAAGTACCCTGCCCGGCGGGATTTCCGCTGAACAGGGTACTTCTTTTATCTCTGTCCGATTTTACAGCAGACCGTTTTGCTGTTTTGCTGCTGTCAGTGTATTGCGCATCAGCGTTGCAATCGTCATCGGTCCGACGCCGCCCGGTACCGGTGTAATATATCCGGCCTTCTGCTCTACTGCCGCGAAATCCACGTCACCGCACAGCTTCCCTTCCGCATTGCGGTTCATCCCGACGTCAATTACCACCGCGCCTTCCTTGACCATGTCGGCGGTGACAAATCCAGCCTTACCGACCGCCGCGACCAGGATATCCGCCTGAGAGCAGATCTCACGCAGGTTGCGGGTCCGGCTGTGGCAGATGGTTACGGTACCGTTGCGGTGCAGCAGCAGCATTGCCATCGGTTTGCCGACGATGTTGCTCCGTCCGATGACGACGCAGTTTTTGCCCTCAATCGAAACACCGGTCGAGTCAATCAGGTCAAGGCATCCTGCCGGAGTACAGGGCAGCAGGCTATATTCACCAATCATGATCTTACCGACGTTGCCCTCTGTAAATGCGTCGACATCCTTCTCCGGTGCGATCGCCTCAATCACCCGGTGATCGTCGATCTGGGGAGGTACAGGCAGCTGAACCAAAATCCCGTTGACTTTTGGGTCATGGTTGAGCTGATCGACCAGCTCAAGCAGCTGCTGCTCGGTCGTGTCCTCCGGCAGTGCGTATTCATACGACTGGATGCCGCAGAGCGCGCAGGCTTTCTTTTTATTGTTGACATAAACGCGGGACGCAGGGTCGTTTCCGACGATCACAACCGCCAGCCCGACACTGATCCCCTTCCCGGCCAGTACTTCGACCTCTTTGGCAACCTCCGCCTTTACCTGTGCGGAGATCTTTTTGCCGTCAATAATCTGAGCCATCGGTGCAGCCTCCTTATGATTTGGTATCTTCTTCTTTTGAAGGTTCTGTTTCAGCAGCGGGTGCTTCTTCCGGCTGATCTGTTGATTCAGCCTTTGCAGCAGCTTTTTCCGCTTTGGCAGCATCCTTCTTTGCCTTCTTTTCGGCACGGATGCGAGCCTTCTCCTCTTTCCACTTCTGCTTGTCCGAACGCAGGGCCAGATAGGCAGCATAATCCGCTTCATCCTGCTGGTACTGTTCAGTCAGTGCGTAGCAGCGCAGGTAGTTGTCGTCATGTGCTGCGCGAATCTTGCTCCGAATGACCAGCCATGCGATCAGGCAGCTGACAAACAGCAGCCCCGCCAACAGCTGGGAAACACGAATCTTGCCGATCAGCAGCGAGTCGGTCCGCAGTCCTTCGACAATCATCCGCTCAAATCCGTACCATCCCAGATACATCAGGAAAATCTCACCGTCAAACCGTTTGTACTTTCTCGCATACAGATAAAGCAGCACAAACCCCAGCAGGCACCAGATGGATTCATACAGAAAACAGGGATGTACCGGTGCATTCGGATCAACCGTCACACCAAGCGACGTCAATGTCGCAACATTGCTGGTATCCGACAGATACGAGACAATCCGGTCGCCGGTCATGCCCCAGGGGAGATCGGTATTGCAGCCGAATGCCTCACCATTGACAAAGTTGCCCCAGCGTCCGATTCCCTGTCCAATCAGAAATCCCAGCGATGCCAAATCCATTACCGGCAGAATGCGCATCTTATGGCAGCGGGCGACAATCATGCCGACCAGGAATGCACCGATTACGCCGCCGTAAATCGCCATTCCCCCTTCCCAGGTATGCCAGATCGCGGAAAGATTGTCCTTATACTGGTCCCAGGAGAAAACTACAAAGTACAGCCGCGCGCCGACAACGCCGCCGATCAGGCCGCCCAGCACGACGTCGACCAGCTTGTCGGCGTTGACGCCAAAGCGTTTGGTGTTCCGAAACGCCATCAGCATCGCCAGCAGGATGCCGACCGCGATGATCACGCCGTACCAGGTGATCCGAAAACTGCCGATCTGCAACGCAGTGGGATTGATGTTGAACTCCAGTCCAAGTTTTGGAAAACTGACTGTATGCATGTGATATGCACCTTCCTTACATATGAAATATTATCCGCGGGGATGGATGACAGACAGTGCCATACACGCGGTATCAAAATCGGTCTCCAACCGCCGGGTCACATCTTCCGGTGTGACGGCAGCCAGCATTCCGATTGATTCAAATAACCCGAGCCCGGACATCTCCGCCCCCAGAAGGGCAGTTGCCGCATCTTCTACGTCATGCAGTGTCCGCAGCATCCGTCCGTAAATCGCATTCTTGCAGGCGAGAAAGTCCTCCCGGTCAATTCCTTCCCGTTTGACCCGTTCGATCTCATCGCAGAGGGCCTGCTGTACCGCTTCCGGCTGCTCGGATTCACCCCCAAACAGTGAAACCAGAAATCCACGGCCGGAAAAGACTTCCGTCCCAAAGGTGGAATTGATCATTCCAGCCCGCAGCAGCTTTTCATAGCAGGCAGAAGTCGAACCGATCAGCAGCTCATGCAGAATCTCCAGTTCAAACTGCTGCCGCAAAAAGTCCGCCTCTGTATCAGCCGGACGCTGCTTGAAACCAAGGTAAAACTGCGGCAGGGCGACATCCATCGTCAGGTCGGCACGCGGACGGAGTGCTTCTCTCCGTTCCTGATAGGGCGAACGCTCGATCTCGACCGGTTCTTTATCGACCAGATTCTTTTCAATGATCGCAATTGCCTGGTCGGGGTCAAAGTTGCCAGCAATCGCCAGCACCATATTGCGGGGGTTATAAAAGGTGTTGTAGCAGGTATACAGCAGCTCAGGGGTAATCTGTGCGATGCTCTCCTCGGTACCGGCGATATCAATTTTGACCGGAGAATTCTCATACAGGCAGCCCAGCAGCTCAAAAAGTACCCGCCAGCCGGGGGAATCCTGATACATCCGAATTTCCTGGGCAATAATGCCCTGTTCTTTCTGCACCGTCTGTTCGGTAAAATACGGGTGCTGCACAAAGGTCAGCAGCGCTTCGAGCGACTGATCAAAATTAGAGGTGCAGGAAAACAAGTAACAGGTCCGGTCAAATGAGGTGTAAGCATTCGCGTCGGCACCGGTCGCCGCAAACAGTCTGAATGCGTCTCCATCCTCGCTTTCAAACAGTTTATGCTCCAGATAATGGGCAATGCCCGCCGGGACAGTCGTAAACTCCTTCTCGCCTGCCCTGCGGAAACAGGTGTCCACAGAGCCGTAGTTGGTCCCGAACAGCCCATATGCAGTCGAAAAGCCCTCCATCGGATACAATAAAATGGTCAGGCCGGACGGATGCCGGTAACGAATATAAGATGATTTGAGCCGTTCATCCCGAAAAATCTCTTTATTCATCCGCTTGCTCCTCCTCTCCCTGCCCGGTACCGTTGAGCAGATAAACCGTGTCCAGCTGCATCATATTCGCCGCACGGATGATGTCCTCCTTGGTCACCGCGGCAAGCCCTATACACTGATCTTCAGGCGTTTCAGTGATACCGAATACCTTCTGGGCGCGGTAATAGCTTTCGACCGAAAAGGGGGATTCCTCAACCGAACGGAAGGTGTTTTGCAGTGACAGCAGCGCAAAACGCATATCCTCTTCGGTAAAGTCGCCCTTTCGCATCGCTTCCACTTCCGCAAAAATCGCCGCTTTCGCCTTTTCGGCATTGTCCGGGCGGACACCAGAATCAATCAGAATCACACCTTTGGTCCGGTCAAGGTTTGCGCCGCAATAATAACAGAGACTCTGCTTTTCCCGGACATTTAAAAACAGTTTGGAAGTCGGAGTGCCGCCGAGAATCGCCGTCATCATCCGCATCGGATTGAGCATCGGGCTGTCCGGCTGGATGTCGGCACGGTAACCAATGCACAGCTTGGACTGTACCACCTCAAAATCATCCTGCGCCGTCTTGAC
Source organism: Candidatus Faecivivens stercorigallinarum (assembly GCA_018715465.1). Taxonomy (GTDB): domain Bacteria; phylum Bacillota; class Clostridia; order Oscillospirales; family Ruminococcaceae; genus Faecivivens; species Faecivivens stercorigallinarum. Next base: position 6,469 of record DVLN01000060.1, read on the forward strand.
CTTGTCAGCAGCGGTAATCCGGCGGGGCTGTGGACGGGTACAGGGAGTACGTCCGGCGGTAAACTGCCCACCAAACGCCTCTTCAAACAAAGGCCGCACCCGCTGCGCGTCTCCCGTACCGACATGAATAATCTCCACCCGGCAGGTCTTCAAGATCCGCTGATAAGCAGCAGCGGCGCTCTGCGGGGTGATCTTTTCCAGATCTTCCAAGAAACCATACATCGGCAATCCGGCCGGTTCGTTTCCCAGCATCAGCCGCAGCGTCTGATTGATCGCGTACCGCCGCTTTTCATTGATCTCGGCGCGGATTGAATCCCCCAGATATTTTTTCTGGATTGCGAAGGTCTCGGGGGCAAAGGCTCCATCTTCAATCAGCGGACGAAAAATCATCGACAGCAGCAGCTGGGCACTTTCAGTCAGAAGGTCTTCTCCGGCCAGCGCCAAGCTGTTGTCGACAACCGATGCGGCAAAGGTGATGCTCTCCTCGTCCCCCAGTTTCTGGATGCTGGTACCGGCAACTGCGCCGTACAGCAGGCCAAGTTTTCTGGAAAACAGGCGGTAGGTGGGATAATCACGGGTGCTCTTACCCAGCATCAGCGAGACCAGCGCATTCTCGGTCACCGTTTCACGCGAAAGCGGGACGATCAGGCTGACGGCCAGAAGCGAAGACTGGAAACGCTCCATCGGGATCGTACCGAAGGTGACGGCGTCGCCGATCTGGGTATATTGATGAGGAAACGGCCTCATTTTATCATTCCTTTTCAATGGTTTTCTCTCCTATTATAGCACATTTTGTGAAGTTTTACAGGATTTCTTTAAAAAAAGTCCATTTCGTTTTTATGGATAAGTTTATTCATCTTGCAAAATAACCGGTAAACGAAGAGTTTACCGGCAGATGGTTGACGAAGGGCGCAAAATGGAATATACTGAAATCAGGAACAAAAACCATCAGACAGTTCCGCCCTATCGGCGGTGAAAGGAAGGAATTATCATGGCAGTACTGGTTACCGGCGGCGCCGGATTCATCGGGTCCCACACTTGTGTCGAACTGCTCGGAGCAGGCGAAGAGGTCGTTATCATTGATAACTTTTCCAACTCCAAGCCTCAGGTCCTTGACAAAATCCGCGAAATCACCGGCAAGGATTTCAAATTCTATGAGGTCGACCTGCTGGACGAAGAGGGCGTAAAAAAAGTTTTTGACGAAAACCCCGATATCGACTCGGTTATCCATTTCGCCGCTCTCAAGGCGGTCGGTGAGAGTGTCCAGAAACCGCTGGAATACTATCACAACAACCTGACCGGCACCATCATCCTCTGCAAGCAGATGCGGGAGCACAATGTTAAGAAGATCGTCTTCTCCTCTTCTGCAACCGTTTATGGCTCCCCTGCTTCGCTGCCCATCCGGGAAGACTTCCCCCTCTCGACCACCAACCCCTATGGCTCCACCAAACTGATGATCGAGATGATCCTCAAGGATCTCTGTGTACCGGACAAGGAGTGGTCGGTCGCTCTGCTTCGTTACTTCAACCCCATCGGTGCACATCCCTCGGGACTGATCGGTGAAGAACCCGACGGTATCCCGAACAACCTGCTGCCCTATGTTGCCAGAGTCGCCTGCGGCGAGCTGGAATGCCTGTCGGTCTATGGCAACGATTACGATACGCCCGACGGAACCGGCGTCCGTGACTACATCCATGTTGTCGACCTCGCAAAGGGCCATCTCTGCGCGATCAACTGGGTCAGAAACAATAAGGGCGCTGATGCGTTCAACCTCGGCACCGGTCAGGGCTACTCGGTCCTTCAGATCGTCCAGGCTTTTGAAAAATACAGCGGACGCAAGGTCAATTACAAGATCGCACCTCGTCGTGCTGGCGATATCGCTGCATGCTACGCTGACCCCAGCAAGGCTAAAGAAGTTCTCGGCTGGGAAGCTCATCTCGGCATTGAGGAAATGTGCCGCGACTCCTGGAACTACATCGTCAAGAGCAAAGGTCTTGAATAATTTTCTTTCCATATAATTGCAAAAGGGATACAGTGGGTTTTGACCACTGTATCCCTTTTATTTGTTGACTGCTCACCGCTGCAGCCGCAGATATGTTTGCAGCCGCCCGACCAGCAGCCCGCCGACGATTCCGATTACCACACCGGTGACTGCGCCGGATATCAGCAGAACCGGCAGATAAAACCAGACGTTGACCGTCTCAAGCACAATCATCGCAACCGTCAGCTGACCGACGTTGTGCATAACGCCTCCGCAGATACTGACCCCTGCAATATGAAGTTTCTCTCCGCGTGACAGCAGCGCCATTACCGCAAAACTCAGCAAACCGCCGGCCAGGCTGTACAGCATGCTGAACATGCCGCTAAATGTCAGTCCGGTCAGGATAATCCGCACGACCGCAATGACAAACGCGCCGCCGGCTCCCAATGTATACAGTGCGATCAGTACCACCAGATTTCCCAGTCCCAGCTTTATGCCGGGAATTCCAAAGTTGAAGGGAATCAGATGCTCGAGATAGGAAAAAACAAAGGCGAGGGCAATCATCATTCCATACAGGACGATGCGCGCTGTCCGATTCTTTTTATACAACAGCGTCTACCTCCCCCTTCTCTCCGCCGCGAATGGTCACGACTACCCGATTGGGCAGGCAGATGATGCTTTCACCGTCCCGTGAAATCGCATAATGCCGGACACAGACCCCGTCCGGGCAGGAAGCAGAAATGATCTTCGCCTTTCCGTCTTCAATGACCAGCAGGTTTTCGCCGCCGTTTACTCCGTCAATACGGACCTCTGTATCCTCCGACAGCGGCAAGGTCATCGTGACGGCACCGTCGACTGCGACTTCAACGGTTCCAGAGGTCACGGCCGGGCGCAGATACAGCACCGCCAGCCCGATCAATCCGGCTGCAATGATAACAGCAAACAGGATCAGGTCTCGTTTGCCAAAAGTTCTCTTTTTTTCCAAAGTACGCCTCAGCAGATCAGCCCAGCTGTTCGGTCACGAACCGGCTGGCATTGTTGACGGCGCGCAAAACGGCATTGCTGGTATAGGTCGCACCGGAAATCCCATCGACATGAGAACCACGGCCCGACTGGCTGCTGGACAGCACCGGCAAAAGTCGCCCGTCAAAACGGTCGGGGTACCAGCTCTCGCTGATCTGGGCACCGTAGTGTTTGGTCTCATGCTCTTCCAGTACCTCAACACCGATCAGCAGGCTGCCATCGGTGGAAATGGTGCTGCGAAGACGAATCGGCTGTTCGCTGTTGAATCCATACTCCCAGGTGTCGACTGCGTAACCGACCACTGCACCGCTTTCATCGGTGCAGCTCTGTACCATCTCGACCTGGTATGCCTCTGTATCATATGCGGAAATGTCCATCTCGGTCATCGACGCGATGGACGGAACCGGCTGGCTCTCCTGATAAGGGCCGTATACCGCCGCTGTCACTCCCTCACTCGCCAGAATGACGGCTGCCGACGCGGCAAGCATGATGGCCAGCGAGATCAGCCAGGAAAAACGTTTTTTGGTTTTACTGGTTGCCATAGGAACTCTCCTTTTCACGTTAATCATTGATATATTGATCAAAACCGGAACTGGTCACGACCGTCCCGTCCATATCGACCCACAGTGCTTCAACGCCGTCCATCCCTTCGACCAGCTCCAGCCCATCTTCAACCGGCATTAAAAACAGCATCGTCGAAAGCCCGTCCGCAAACCCGGAATCCTCGGCGATCACCGACACCGCCTGCATGTATTCGGCGGGCATCAGGGTATCAGGGTCGATAATATGGTGGTACTGTTTTCCATCGACGGTATAATAGCGCTGGTAGTTGCCGCTGGTTACAACTGAACGGTCAGAAATGCTGACGGTCAGCAGATAATCCTCCGCTGTCCGGTCTGGATTCTCCAGTCCGATCACCCAGTTGTTGCCTTCCTTTCCCTCTTTCCAGCCGACCGTCGAAACGTTGCCGCCAATCGAAAAGGCGGCATTTTCCATCCCGTCTTCAACAATCGTTTTGGTCGCCTGGGCGACTGCGTATCCCTTTGCAATCGCACCAACATCCAGCCGCATCTCCGGGTCTTCCAGATAAACCGTCGAAGCCTGCTGGTCGATCACCAGGCTGTCGATATCGGTATGCTCCGCCGCCTGCTGCAGCAGATCAACCGGCGGCAGCTCCGCCTTTTCAGGATGGCTCAGCCCATCTTCCCGATAGTCGTGCCAGATTTCCAGCACGCTGCCAAAACAGATGTTGACCCGACCATCGGAAAATTCATAGATCTCTTTGCCGAACAGCAGCAGGTCAATAATCTCCTGATCGACCGTCACCGGAGCGATACCCGCATTATCGTTGACCGTCTTCAGGTTGTTTATCCCGTCGTATTCGTTGTAGATATCATACAGCTGGTTGTACCGCGCCAGCAGATCATGGTAATCGTCCGCCTGCTGGTCAAAGGTCTGCTGATTCACCGCATAACCGACAATTGTGGACGCGGTATCAAACACATCCAGAAAGCTGGTGGAAAACCGCTGGAGAGGAGGGGTGCATCCGCCGGCTGTCAGCACCAGCATTCCCGATAGCAGCCCCGCTGTCAGTCCTTTCCAGTTTTTCCTGCTCAGCCGCATCGCGTTTTCCTCCTTTCCGGTAAACAAACAAGGAGGAGCGGCTCTTCCTGATCGGAAATGCCGTTGCCTCCCCCTTTGTCTCAATTATTTGGCAGCCGCAATCGCCTTTTCGGTATTGGACAGGATGCCGCTGATGGTGATGGTGCAACCTGCGGACAGGTCAGCATCGGCCGCTTTGCCTTCAGACAGCTCGATCGCGGAAACTTCGTCGCCGGTCTTGCCGGTGACATACTGCTCAAACGCCTCAGCCTGCTGATACCATTCCATCGTGGAAGCGCCGGCGGCAACCATACCATAATCGTCGCCCAGCTGTTTCTTGGTCGCATAGGAACCGGAATCAATATCAAATGCGCCGTCAACGATCGGCAGAGAGCCCTGAACGGTGTCAACCTGGCAGGAAGTAACGGTGTCGTTCGCGTCAACTGTTACAACACAGAAATCAGTGTCGTAAGCAGCTTCTTCGGTGCTGGTCGAATCCTCGGTGGTGATCGAAATGCCCATCTTGTCCGACGCGCTGACAGAAACTGTCGCGTTCTCAGCTGCGCTTGCGACTGCTTCGATAAAGCCGGTAACCGTGATGGTGCAGCCTGCGGACAGGTCGGCATCAGTGGTCTTGCCATCGGTGCAGGGAATTGCACGGACTTCGTCAGCGGTCTTGCCGACGACGTAGTCTTCAAACGCTTCAACCTGCTGATACCATTCCATCGTGGAAGCACCAGCAGCGACTATGCCATAGTCATCGCCCTTTTCCATCTTGGTGCGCAGATCAACCTCGCCGACAGCGCCGTCGGTCAGAGCAGGTGCAAACTCGCTCTCGTCGATGTCGCAGGCAAGAATTTTGCCGTCTGCGTCGACCATAACAGCTGCGTAAACAGTGCTGAAGGTTGCTTCCTCGCTCTCAGCAGAAAGGGTCGGGGTGATCGAAAAACCGACCTTTGCTTCACCAGATGTCTCACCAGCTGCATCAGAAGAGGTCTCACCAGCAGTGGAAGACTCAGAAGTGCCGGCAGAAGAACTGCCGGAAGAGGTGCTGTCGCTGTTGGAGCAGGCAGCCATCGAAACACACATTGCGGAAACAAGCGCAAATACAACAAATTTTTTCATAAACTTCCTCCTTAAATGCCGTAATAAATTACGACTTTCTCTATTATATCACTGGGTAATTTAAATGTCAAGCAATACGCCAACTTATTGATCAGGTTTTACATTTTACTGGCGAATAATTACCTTTGCCGGACATTTTTCTGCACAGGTACCACAACCGTTACAAAGTTTCTGGTCAATGTGTGCAATATTGTTTTCCAGGGTGATCGCGCCGGTCGGGCAGTTCTTCTGGCAGATGCCGCAGCCGATACAGCCGGCGTCGCACATCTCCCGAACCTTTTTGCCTTTTTCCTGAGAGAAGCAGCGCACTACATAGGATGCGTCATATGGCACCAGTTCAATCAAATTATGCGGGCAAACGCTGACACATTTTCCGCAGGCACGGCAATCCTCACGGCTGACGACTGCGCGGCCATTGACAACATGAATCGCGTCAAAGGGGCATGCCTGTGCGCAGGAACCCTCGCCCAGACAGCCATAAGCGCAGGCTTTGGCGCCGCGGCCGGGGGCAAGCGAAATCTGATAACAGGAAACTGCGCCCTGGTAGTTGTAGATAAACCGGGTCTTGTCGCAGGAACCGGAGCATTTGACAAATGCAACCTTGCGGACAAAATCTTCGACCGGCAGTCCCATGACGGCAGAAATCTTAGCCGCCGCATCGGCACCGCCAACCGGACAGGCGGAAGGTTTGGCCTCCCCTTTTACAATGGCTTCTGCCAGTGCATCACAGCCGGCATATCCGCATCCGCCACAGTTGTTGCCGGGCAGGCACTCCCGAACCTCGGTGATTTTTCCATCGGTCGGAACATGGAATACCTTTCCTGCAAGTCCCAGCAGCAGCCCGACGATCAGGCCGATCAGGGCGATGACTAGAGTCGCCGTTAAAATCGCTGTAACGTTCAATTCTGTCACTCTCCCCTCATACCAGGCTCTTGAACCCGTAAAACGCAATCGCCATCAGGCAGGCAGACAGCAGTACCACCGGCATGCCCTGGAACGATTTGGTTACATTGTTATGTGCCAGCTTTTCACGGACGCCTGCCATCAGCACGATCGACAGCGTAAAGCCGAGCGATGCACCCAGGCCGGTGCAGACGCTGGTAACAAAATCCGCTTCTTTCTGCACGTTGGTCAGAACGGTACCCAATACGCAGCAGTTGGTCGTAATCAGCGGCAGATAGACACCCAGCGCAACATACAGCGGGCGGGATACCTTTTTCAGGACCATCTCGACCAGCTGTACCAGTGCCGCAATGATGATGATAAAGACAATTGTCTTTAAATAGGTGAGGTCAAACGTCACCAGCACCAGATCATAAAGAATCGCACAGATCGCCGACGATACCGTTACGACAAAGACGATCGCCGCACCCATGCCGGCAGCCGTCTTGACCTGCTTGGATACCCCGAGAAAAGGGCACAGGCCGTAAAACTGAGAGAGAACGACGTTGTCGACCAGCGCCGCCGTAATGATAACGAGAATCAGACTCATTCGGTTTTGCCCTCCTTCTTCGCCGCGTCAGCCTGCGCTTTGGCGGCTGCCTTGGCGGCGCGCTCCGCCTTCAGCTTCCCCTGAAGCTCAAGCGCTTCCTTCGCCTTCTGCTCGGCGATTGCCATATGGTTGGCACCGCAGGCACGGCCGGTGCATCCGGCACAGTTGCCGCCGCAGGCGATGTCATCACCCTTGATGTTGGTCGCACTGGGAGCCTTGAACTTGTTCTGCAGGGCAGTCAGCACCGCCATGACCAGAAACGCGCCGGGCGCCAGTACCAGAATCGAAATGGGGGTAAATGCTTCCGGCATTACCTGCATGCCAAACAGCGCACCTGAGCCAAACAGCTCACGGATCATGCCCAGAATAGTCAGTGCGACCGTAAAGCCGAGCCCCATCCCCACACCATCAAAAATCGACGGGATAACCGGGTTTTTGGAAGCATAAGCCTCCGCACGGCCAAGGATGATACAGTTGACAACAATCAGCGGAATGTATACGCCCAGTGAATCATACAAAGGGGTGACATAGGCGTGCATCAGCATCTCGACAATTGTAACAAACGATGCGACGACAACAATATATGCCGGCATCCGCACCCCATCGGGAATGATCTTGCGCAGCGCCGAGATCATCAGGTTGGACATGATCAAAACGACCATCGTTGAAAGACCCATGCCCAGACCATTGATCGCGCTGGTCGTGACTGCCAGCGTCGGGCACATGCCCAGCATCAGCACAAAGGTCGGGTTCTCCTTGATCAGACCGTTGAAGATCCGTTCCAGTGGTTTATTCATTTATTCCGTCACTCCTTTCGATCAGGAACCGGCCAGCAGCATCTGGTCGACAAAATACAGTCCTGCACCGACCGCTTCTTTGATCGCAGTGGTGGTGAAGGTCGCGCCGGTGATGGCGTCTACCTCTTCGGAAGAGGTGATGCCGGGGAAGGTCGCGATATAGCTCTCGTCCGCACATTTTGCGCCAAAACCGGGAGTCTCAGAGTGCTGCAGCGGGCTGAAACCGGTGACTGTTCCATTCAGATCGACACCCAGTGCAATTGTGATGTCGCCGCCGTAACCACCTTTGGAAACAGCTGAAAGTACATAGCCAATCACATTGCCGCTTCCGTCCAGCGCAGTCATCACGTCGGTGACCGAACCGGTCGTATAGCCAGCAGCCGGAATCTCAGTCGCGGCAGAAGCCAGCAGCTCATCAGCCCCGTCCACTGCGCCAAACGACGCGGCATCGGGATAAACAGAGACATACGCTTCGGCCTTTGCAGCCAGCTGCGCCTGTTCAATCGGGCCTGTGGTCAGCTCATTGACAAAGGAAAGCAGCAGCCCGGCAACCAATGTGATCGCACAGAGGATCAGGGCGTTGCCGACAGGTCTTTCTTTCTTCATGCCTTGACGCCTCCTTTGCCTTTTTTGCGTCCGAACGGAGCCGGAACGGTGAATCTCTCAATCAGTGGCACCGCCATATTGGAGATGATGATGGCGTAGGATACGCCCTCAGCCGACTTGCCAACCACACGGAACAGCGCGGTCAGGAAACCGATCAGCACCGCGTAGATGATCTGTCCCACCGGCGTGATCGGGCTGGTGACATAGTCGGTTGCCATAAAGAAAGCACCGATCAGCAATCCACCGCCGAACAGATGGGCCAGCAGATAGCTGCCTGTAGGCATTCCGCTGCCGTTTACAAGGTTGAGCAGGATGATAAAGACCATCGTCGACAGGATGTATGTGCCGGGGATGCGGATACTGATGACCTTTTTGATCAGCAGGTATGCGGCACCCACCAGAATCGCGATGACCGAAGTCTCACCAATACAGCCGGAATAGTTGCCGATAAACATTTGCAGCAGATCAACGCTCTCCCCCGCTTTCATTGCCGTCAGAGGGGTCGCCGCAGAAATTCCATCGACGACCGGAAAAGTCGTCATCTGCGAGCCAAACGAGATCAGCAGGAAACACCGTCCGACCAGCGCCGGGTTCATGAAGTTCTGACCCAGACCGCCGAACAGCTGCTTGACCACCAGAATCGCAAATACGCTGCCCAGCGCTACCATCCAAAGCGGCAATGTCGCAGGCAGGTTGACCGCAAGAATCATGCCGGTGACGACCGCGCTCCAGTCTCCAATGGTGACTGGCCGTCTAACCAGCTTTTCATAGACAAACTCGGTCAGCGTCGCCGCTGCAACCGAAACCAGAATCACCAGCAGTGCCTGATACCCAAAATTATATATACCAAAAAGGCAGGCCGGCAGCAGCGCAATCGCAACGTCGCGCATAATCGAATTGGTACCGGTCTCCGAACGCAGATGCGGGGAAACCGAAACATTATACATTTCGTTCAAGTTCAGACACTCCTTACTCTGCGGATTTAGCCGCTGCTTTGGCCTTCGCTTCACGGCGCAGACGGTTGACCGAAGTTTTGCCGTATTTAAACGACTGGGTCAGCGTGCGGTGGGCAGGACATACAATCGTACAGCAGCCGCATTCAATGCACTCCATACCGCCCAGCTTCTCAAACTGCTCAAAGTTGTCATTGTCCGCCGCAACCTGCATCATCTGAGGGACCAGACGCTCCGGGCAGGCCTGTACGCACCGCCCGCAATGGATGCAGGGGCTGGACGGGTTCTCCGCGACCGGGTCCTTCTCAAATGCCAGAATCGACGAGGAGGTCTTCTGCACCGGAATGTCCAGCGTATACATCGCAGTACCCATCATCGGGCCACCCGAGATCAGCTTCTCCGGCTCAACAGAAAATCCACCCGCAGCTTCCAAAACACTGCGATGGCTGCACCCGACAAAAACTTCCAGGTTGCAGGGGCTCTTGACCGCATCTCCGGTTACCGTCATGACCGTTGTGATCAGCGGGGTGGAACAGCAGACCGCCTGATAAACCGCGATGACAGTCGCGACATTGCTGACGATACAGCCGGCGTCAAACGGCAGCATCGAAGAGTTGATGTCCTGACCGGTGATCGCATGAATCAGCATCCGTTCGCCGCCCTGTGGGTATTTGGTCTTGAGTGCCTCAACATGGATGCGGGACTCGCCTGCCGTCTTTTCAGTCAGCAGCCGGATTGCTTCCGGTTTGTTGTCCTCAATACCGATCACACCCTGTGCATTCGGGAAAAGAGAAAGGATCACCTTCAGACCCTCCAGCAGCTCTTCCGAACGCTCCAGCATCAGCCGATAGTCGGTGGTCAGGTAAGGCTCACATTCGGCACCATTGACAATGACGTATTTAACTTTGCTGTCGTCTTTGGTCGTCAGTTTGACATGGGTCGGGAAACCTGCACCACCCAGGCCGACAATTCCGGCGTCCCGGATAATATCCCGAATCTGTGCAGGAGTGAGGGATGATGGGTCCCGTTTTTCTCCCAGACCGGGCACCGGTTCAAATTTTCCGTCGCTTTCAATGACAATTGAATCTCTCGTCTCTCCGACAACGGCCGTTCTGGGTTCAATCGCCCGAACTGTACCGGAAACTGAACTGCAGATTCCCGCCGAAACAAAACCGCCGGGTGCAGCGATCTGCTGTCCCATCAGCACATGGTCACCCGGTTTGACCGTCGGAACGGCCGGCGCGCCAATATGCTGGGAGAGCGGAAATACCATTTCACCGGACGGTTCAACCCGGCGGATCGGACTGTCCTTTGCCAGTGCCTTTCCATCAGACGGGTGTACCCCCCGCAAAAATGTTTTCAGGCTCATGAGATACCTTCTTTCTGACAAAAATAAGAATAAATGAAAAAACGCTCAACTATACCCTTTCGGTATCGTTATAGCTTCATATATTTTACCACATATTGTGGATAATACCAAGAGTCTTTTACATTTTTCGTATATTGTACCAATTTCCTATGGGTAGTTAGCGAATGCTCGTTGTGTTCATTCACAATAGCATAACCATTTACCGGAAAAATATTTACATTTTACCGCAAAAGGAATATACTGTTTTTAATT
>DVLN01000007.1 GCA_018715465.1 Candidatus Faecivivens stercorigallinarum
CCTTTTTTCAAATTTCTGCAAAAAGTTTTTTGCACCTTTTTATTTTCTCCCGCATACTCTGTCATAAACCAGACATCACCGAAAGGAAGGCTGCACCATGCCGACAATTTACCTAAGCCCCTCCACCCAGCAGGCGAACCTTTACGTCACCGGCAACAGCGAAGAATACTGGATGAATCAGCTAGCCGACCGGATGGAACCATACCTGCGTTCCAGCGGCATCGGGTTCACCCGCAACACCCCCGACATGACGGCGGTCAGCTCGATACGAGCCTCGAACGCAGGCAACTATGACCTGCACCTTGCGCTGCACTCCAACGCCGCGCCCGACGGGCAGTACGGTTCAGCCCGCGGCAGCGAAGTCTACTACTACCCCGGCAGCACCAGGGGCAAGGCCGCAGCCGAAGACATTGCCGAAAGCCTGCGGGCGATCTATCCCGGCACGGTGCGGACCTCCCCCACCACCCGACTGGGCGAAGTCCGACAGACCAAAGCCCCGTCGGTTTTCATCGAGCTTGCCTACCATGACAACGAACAGGACGCAAACTGGATTACAGGGAATCTGGACGCGATTGCCGCCAATATCGTCGAAGGGCTGACCCGGTATTTTGGAATTCCCTTCATCACGCCCGATCCGGTCATGGCAGGTGTCGTCAAGACAGGCGGCGGACGGCTGAACCTGCGGGATAAACCGTCGACTGACGGAAAGGTGATTTTGACCATCCCAAATGGCAGCTCGGTCATCATCTTCGGCGAGACAGACGGCTGGTATGTCATCCAGTATGGCGGGAAGATCGGCTACGCGGATGGGCGCTACCTGGTCAAAAGCTGATCAGCACCCGGCGTCCCGGATTCTCAGCAGCATCCGCACCATCTCCCAACCATCGGTCCCCGGCAGCGGCAGAAGGGAATAGACCGCCGCTGCCGCCGACGCCTGCCACCAGATGTCCGGCAGCCCCAGCAGCCAGCACGCCGCCGCCCCGGCGATGCTGCATATACATCCGCCGCTGACCGCCAGCAGCGTTTTTTTCCAGCCGTACAGTCCCACTCCCGGCCGTATCGTCACCCCGCGAAAATCGAGGACAACCTCCCTGACCGGTATCCCCGCCCGCCAAAAACAGAGCAGATGCCCGCTCTCATGCAGTGCCACCGCCCCCAGCATGGCGACCGCTGCCATCTCTCCCGTGCCGCTGAGTTCCCACCAGAGTGCCAGCATCCCGAAAAAGCCCGGCCAGATCTCCACTCTGCTGCCTGCCCGGAACCGTATCTGAATCACTCTTTTCCCTCCGCAAACGCCAGCTCCGGCCGGTAACGCACTCCATCCCCGATCACCTCAAAATGTAGATGCGGCCCGGTTGCCTCCCCGGTCATCCCGACCAGTGCGACCGTTTCACCGGCAGATACCTGCTGCCCGGCTTCCACCAGCAGGCTGGAGCAATGGGCATACAGGGTGGACAGGCCGTCCGAATGCTGGATAATCAGGTAGTTGCCATAGCTGCGGTGGGTACCTGCGGTCGTCACCAACCCGTCTGCTGCCGCATAAATTTCGGTTCCCTCGGCAGCCGCGTAGTCATCTCCGTAATGAAAATCCAGGTTGCCGGTGATCGGATGATACCGCCAGCCGAACCCATCGGTCAACCGCCCGCCGGGGAGCGGGTCAGTCAGGGTACAGTTGAGCCGGTATGGGGAGAAGCTCATTCCCTCCTGTGCCGGCATCGGCGAGAAGTCCTCGGGCGACCCTTCGGCAGCAGCACTCCCTCCTCCGGCAGTCAGCAAAAGCATACTGCATGCCGCTAAAGCAGCAATTGCGACAGATGCAGCACGCAGGTATTTTTCTTTCATTTTGATGCGCAGATGAACCATTGTCAGCCCTCCCTTGCCGGCACACAGCCCGCTGTTCATCATATTCGAAAGCGGGATTTTGTATGCAGGCGGGGGGCTTCTCGGTATATTGTACAATTTTGCAACCATTTGTCGCCTGAATTGACAAATGCAGATGAAACGATGGATTTTTTGTAAAAAACCCTTGCAATTTATCCTTTTTTTAGGTAAACTATTTTGTAGGAAAACAGCTGTCTGCCGGATGGTGGATAGCTCTTGTTTTGTCAATCTGTACAACGAAAGGAAGCCAAGTTCATGAGCGCAAACGCTAAGAAAAAGGCAAACCCCAACCGTCTGGCCCTTCAAATGGTCATCGCACTGGTCGCCGGCATCATCGCCGGTCTGATCTTCATGGCCATCCGTGAAAAGGTGGGCGGCGAAACCTGGAGCGTACTCAACAATCTCCTCTTCCAGGACATCACTGCTGAGGGCGCTGAAAGTTCGATCGGCCTGTTCTACATCGGCGGACAGCTGTTCGTCCGTGCCCTTCAGGTCATCATCGTCCCGATGGTCTTTACCTCGATTGCAATGGCAATCGGCACCGTTTCGGACGCAAGAACGCTGGGAAGAATTTCGACCCGGACGCTGCTGTGGTTTTTGATGACGACGGTCGGCGGCCTGCTGCTGGCGGGCATTGCCGGCATGGCCATCTACGAAGCCGGCTGGTTCAGCACCAATCTGGAAGGCCTGTCGGCCTCGAGCGGCTCGACCGGTTCCAACCCTCTCAATGTCATCCTCGGGATTGTCCCGAGCAACATCGGCCAGACCTTCTCGTCCAACACTTCGGTACTGGCAATCGTATTCCTGGCGGTGGTCACCGGCCTTTGCATGAACAAGCTGGGCTTTGAGAAGACCGCTACGATGCGCCGTCTGCTCAAGGAACTGAGCGACATTGTCACGGTATTTCTGAACTATACGGTCACCCATTTTGCGCCGGTCGCGATCTTCATGCTGATCACCCGCACCTTTGCGACCTATGGTATTGAGTATCTGAAACCGGCGGTTGTCTACATGGTGGTCACGGTCATTCTGCTGCTGGTTTACCTGTTTATTGGTTATCCGATCTATGTTGTTGCGGGGACCCGGCTCAACCCGATCATTTTTATCCGCAAGATCATGTCGGTCATTCTGTTTGGTTTTTCGACCTCTTCGTCGGCTGCTACCCTGCCGATGAACTACGACACCACCGTCAAACGGCTGGGTGTTGACAAGCAGGTCGCATCGTTTGTCCTGCCGTTGGGCATGACCATCAACATGGACGGTACCGCAATCATGCAGGTCGTTGCAACGCTGTTTATTGCCGGTGCAGCCGGATATGATGTTACAATCGGCAGCCTGACTGCGATTGCGCTGCTGGCGCTGATTGCGTCGGTCGGTACCCCTGCTGCTCCGGGTGCAGGCGCGGTTATTCTGTTCACGATTCTGTCGGGCGTTGGGTTTACGAATGATGCCGCGCTGATGGCTTACACGTTGATTCTGGCGATCAACCGCCCGATCGAGATGCTGGTCACCTCGCTCAACTGTGTCGGCGACTCGACCGCATGCCTCTACGTTGCCAAGAAGGAAAAGCTTCTCAACGAAAAAGTCTACAACGAAAAATAATCCATTTGATAAGCGAAAAGCCTGCTGCATTTGATCATGCAGCGGGCCTTTTTTAGTCCAGCTAAAGCTCAGCAATTAAGAGCTTCGACCACTACCCAATGTAAAAGATTATGCACTCACTGCCCGTCTGTTCACGCGAGCGCAGAGCGAGCCCCAAAGTTACGCACAATGTGGGTACGATCATAAACTAAAAGTTTTACTCGATTTTTTTCAAAAAATCGCAGGTCCAGGACAGAGTCCTGGTCGCTCTCCGCAGAGAGCGAAATCCCCTTCCCCAAAATAAGCTCAGCAAGGGGTAGTCCAATGCCCGCAGGCGTTGGGCGTAGGGGACGCATAGCAAGGGCGTCCCCTATGGAAAAAGCCCGCTCGATGCGGGCTTTTTTCATCAACGAGCGAGCTTGTTACTTTCGGTTTATGCTGTCGTGTGGGACTACGTGGGCCGGCACGGCGCTGACAAGTTTTCACCCTCTTTCCCCCTCTTAGACTGTCCGGTGGACAGTCTAAGACGGCGCGGTGTTTGCGCTAACTTGATCGTAGCGGGTAGGCAGCTGGTAACGAAGAGCACTTTCTGACGGAAGTAATGACAAAAAGTTTAGGTCAAGCCTTTTCAACAGATGTTTTTCCCGACTGGTGCCTTCCCGGTCACATGTGACAGCTTTTCCCCCATCCAGATATAAACATGACAAAGCCAGGTTCCCTCCTCAAACGGAATCTGGCTTTTGCTATATCCATCATCAATATCCGAGCGGTTCACCGACCAGCAAGATTGTCACTCTGCCGGGGTTATTGTTTCTGCGAATCAGCACATGGTCGTTGCAGATCGAAGTATTCCCGCAGCCGTTTTCGATACCGCCGTTATTGAGGCAGGAGACGCACTCCCCTTTCTCAGCGCAGTAGGTCTTGCAGGAAAGGCGCATCGTATTGGCCGGGCAGGCGATCTTTTTGACCCTGGTTACAGCGGCGTCAAAGTCCGGCACGATCTTGTTGACACCGACGACATAGACGACCTTTTTCGGGCCGTAAAGGGTTGCAGCGGTGCGGTTGCCGTTTCCGTCCACATTGTAGATCATGCCGGATTCCAGCAGCGCGTTTGCCGAAGCGAGGTAGACATCCGCGAGCAGTGCCTGCCGCATGCAGTCGACCCGTTCCTCCGGGGTGATGCCGGGGCGGTCACGGTCAAGGTAACGGTAATCTCCACTGCGCAGCAATTCGATCACACCGCATTCGCTCAGCGACATTGAGCCGCCATGCGCGACGACTGCCCCTGCGGGGATCAGCTGCTTCACTGCCGGCAGGACATCGGAAGCGTGATCAAAAATCTGGACATCGAAGCCATTTTTACGGAGGTTTTCTGCGGTTTTTTCCAGCCGGAGCCGGAGGGTGCGGGAAACATTTCCATCCATTGTCAAACATCCTTTCATCGTCAAAT
The DNA here is from genome assembly GCA_018715465.1 of Candidatus Faecivivens stercorigallinarum. Taxonomy (GTDB): domain Bacteria; phylum Bacillota; class Clostridia; order Oscillospirales; family Ruminococcaceae; genus Faecivivens; species Faecivivens stercorigallinarum. The sequence continues at coordinate 4,913 of DVLN01000007.1, forward strand.
CAAACTTTCATCGACCGGCTGTATGCGCTGTACTCGCCCGCCTTAATCCGGTAAACCAGACAGCGCAGAACACCGTGGTCGGAACGAACCATCTGAATTTTTCCGGGAATTCGCTGCATCCCGCATTTTTCCATCACCCTGCCAGACGCATCGTTGCCGATCTCATGCATGGCGATCAGCTCACGGCAGCCGACCCGTTCAAAAAACAGCTGCATGATCGCGGCGGCAGCCTCGGTGCCGTAGCCCATTCCCCACCAGTTTCTCCCGAGGCAATATCCGATCTCCCAGACGCCCTTTTTTCCCCAGACTTTGGACGCGCCGCAGGAGCCGACTGGCTGGTCACTTCCCTCGGGAACAATCGCCCACTCATAGAAATCCCGGCGGCGGTACTGTGATAACCAGTATTCGATGACTTCTCTGGTCTCAGACGGGTGGGTATGATACCGCCAGAGCAGGTAGCGGGTGACTTCAGGGTCAGACGCCCAGTTATTGAACATAGCATCCGCGTCGGCACGGGTAAATTTACGCAGCGTCAGCCTGGGGGTATGCAGCGTGACGCTGCCGCAGTGATTCAGACTGCCGCACCTGAAAAAATTCATTGAATAATCACTATCTCCTTTTGCCAGTCAAAGCAAATTAATTGCTAGCAAATTGACTGCCAATACAAAACGCCGGATCAATGTCCGGCGTTGTTGCCCAGCAGCATGACCGGGCTTTCCATGCAATGCCCGACCGCGACGGCGGCCGCGCCATACAGTACCGGGTCGTTCATCAGCCAGTCGTCTTCCAGCTGGATAGAAACCTTACGGTAGATAACCATCGGGATTCGCTGTTTGACGACTTCCCGGATCTGATCGAGCAGCAGCTTGCCGCCCCGTGCCATCTCGTTGCTGATGATGACAATATCCGGTTCGTACGCATAGATAATATTGACCACACCGTAGCCGATATACCGTCCCAGCCTTCTGACACAGGAGACCGCGAAGCTGTCATCCGCCCGTGCCGCCGCGAAGACATCGCGGGGATTCAGATTGATCAGCCTGGCCAGTGCCGACCCCGGGTGCATCGGCAGCTCATCCTCCACCATCTTCATAAACGCAAAGGTTGAGCAGTACAGCTCCAGACAGCCGCGGTTTCCACACAGGCAAACCGGCCCGTCGACATTGATGCTGATATGTCCCATCTCACGGGAGAAACCGGCCTGAGAAGCGAGCTCCCCGTCGACGACATGCCCGGCGCCGACGCCGTCCCCCACCAGAAAATGAACCAAACTGGTTCCCAATTCGCTGACCCGGGACCCAAACCACCAGTCTGCCAGTGCGCCAGCGTCCGCGTCATGGCTGAAAGCGATTGGAACCGGGAACTCCCCGAATTGAAGACGCAGATTGGTATTGGTCCAGTCGGCAGTCGCCATCGAAGTCGTCAGGATAATCTCGCTGGTACGCTGGTTAAACGGACCGGGAACGGCAACACCGATCGAAGCAATATCGGGATACTGTTCGAGATAGTTGTTCAGCGATCTCCGAATCCGCCCGATGACATCATGCAGAGTCGTTTCCGCGGTAAACTGTCCGGCGACACTCTCATACATCTGACCGCCGAGGTCGAACAGTCCAATCGCGAAAGAACGCCGGGAGATTCTGACCCCGAGTACCTTTTTGCAGCGGGTGTTGAGTGCCACACCGATCGAACGCCTGCCCTTTTCGCCGGTGATATAGCCGGTTTCATAAACAATATTCTCTTCTATTAACTGTGCAATAATTTTGGAAATGGAAGCCTGTGTCAGCCCCATTGCCTTGCTGATCTGAGAGCGGGAACAGACGCCGCTTCGGCGAAGGAACTTGATAATCGAGGACTTGTTGACACTGGAAATATCCTCATAGTTTTTCCCTGGGCTGTACTCGGTTTCTTTTCCGCTCATGGCTTCCCCTCCCGTCATGATAAAAACTTCGATAATGGTACAACTAAATTACGCTCCTGTCAAGTTCTGCCGCGAAAATATGCAGGAAAAAAAATGGCACATCCCTGTTCCGTGCCCGGAACGGGCATGACGGATATGGGATGTGCCATGCCCCCCGGTCCCGGGAAAGGTCACGCAACCGATGCCAACCGGAACCGAACAGGGCTTTGTGGAAAGGAGATTACTGATTATTCAGCACTGTCAGCAGTACCACTTACACGGTCATAAGCGCCCTGGAAGATCTCAACCAGTTCGTTGACGCCAGCAGCTTCCAGGTCAGACAGGTACTGGTTCCAGGAAGCGTCATCGGTACCGTTCTGAACAGAAGTAGCGACATAACGGTCGACGATGTCAGAGATAACCGGCTGAATCTGGTTCAGTCTCTGGTTCTCTTCAAGAGTCATCATCATTCTCGGAACGTTGGTGCCACGGGCGAGCTGCTCTTCCTTACCATTGACATACTGGCCTTCAAGCAGGGTAACAGCGTCGTAGGTGTACTGGCAAACGGTATCATAGTATTCGTCGAGGACGATCATAGAGCCACGGCAGGGAGTGGTGTTGACACGCATATCACCAAAGGAGGTGTAAGGCTCAACAGGAATGATGTTGCCGGAATCGTCGAGGTTGAAGCAGAGCATGCCGTTCTCGTCTTCATAGTAGTTATAGCCGACAGCGCCCCAGTTGGACTGAACAGACAGCGAGGGATTGCTGACCAGGTATTCTACGAAGCAAGCGATAACTTCCGGGAACTTGCACTCGGTGGTGATACAGGTGTTGGAAGTATCCTGCATCTCAGAGTAGTTGAGCGGGAAGCCGGACAGACCGCCGTCTGCACCGGTCAGCTGCGGAATAGCTGCATACTCAGCACGAACATTGTTATCGGTGATCTGCATATCGGTCCAGACGCCGACAACACCAGCCAAAGCGATCGTCTGGCTCAGTTCGGTATTGGTGTAGTTGGTGGTAGAGGTGGACTCGAAGCAGTTTACATTGAACAGACCGTCTGCATACAGCTGATGGAAATAATCAGCAGTCTTACGGATGGACTCGTCCATAGCAGTGAAGGTGATCTTGCCGTCGATAACAGCCAGATGGTCAGCCAGGTAGTTACCATAGCAGTAGCTGTCAGCCTGGCCAAAGCAGCCGGTAAAGCGGTAGAACATGTTGTAGGAACCGAAGGTATCGATCTCTTCGGGACCAAACATGGTCAGAGCGGGAATCTCGTCAGCAACGCCGTTGCCGTTCAGGTCGCCAGCCTCTTTGAAAGCGTAGAGGACTTCGGTGAACTCGTCAACAGTGGTGGGCATATCCAGGCCAACCTGATCCAGCCAGTCCTGGTTGATCAGCAGAGGACCGGAAGTCATGACCAGGCCCTTCATCTGTTCGATGTAGGGGAAGCCGTACATGTTGCCGTCGGGAGTAACGATTTCTTTCTGATACTGAGGATGATCTTCCAGAACCTTGGAAACGGTCGGGCAGTATTCATTGATCAGGTCCTGAGTCGGCAGGAAGACGTCCTGGTCAGCATACTGTACTGCGTACTGGTTGGACTGGCCGTCTCTGAAGTTCCAGAATGCGTCGGGAAGGTCGTCGCCGGAAGTAAGCATCAGGGACAGTTTTTCAGCCGCACCGTCAGCAGGGATAGGCTGCCATTCAAATTCAATACCGGTATCTTCTTTCCAGCGCTGAACCATAGCCAGTTCGCTCAGATCAACGGTACGGGAAGCATCGTTGACGATCAGCATGGTCAGCTTTCCGCCGTTAGCTTCTTCAAAAGCAGCAGCATCCTTGATGATCGGCAGAGTGCCGTCGAGGTTGAGGTAATCAGCCTGCGTAGCGTCGACGCTGTCAGCACCGCCGTTATCGCTGGAAGAGTTGCCGCAGCCTGCGAGCGCTGCAGAAGCGAGCATCGACATGGCCAGAACAAGCGCAAGATTTTTCTTAAATTTCATGATTGTTGACCTCCATTAGTATATGCATAAGCCACAATTATCAGCAGGCGCGGACGGGACACACGCAAACCGTCCGCAGCCCGATGAAACAAGTTTGTAAAGGATCAGCCCTTGACAGCGCCGACCATAACGCCCTTTGCAAAGTATTTCTGGACAAAGGGATAAACGATAACCAGCGGGAAAGCAGCCAGCGTAACGATAACGTATTTGAGCTGGTCGATCAGCTTCTGTTTCTCAACAAGCTCTGCACCGGAAGCGCCGATTGTCAGCTGGTTGGAAAGGATCAGGTTTCTCAGAACGACCTGCAGCGGCATCTTATCCTCAGCCTGCAGGAACATGATCGCATTGAAGTAGATGTTCCACAAGCCAGTTGCATAGAACAGAACCATGACGGCAATGATGGTGGAAGACAGCGGAATTGCGATCTTGAAGAAGAAGCCAAAGTCGGAACAGCCGTCCAGCTTGGAGGCTTCCAGCAGCTCGATCGGGAGGTTGGCTTCAAAGAAGGAGCGGCAGACGATCAGATTGTAGACCGAAACGCCGATCGGCAGAACGATAGCCCACAGAGTGTCATAAATGTTAATCGCCTTGACTGTCAGGTAAAGCGGGATCATACCGCCGTTGAAGAACATGGTGAAGGTGAACAGGAACATAATTCCCTTCCGTCCTGCCATATCTCTTCTGGACAACGCGTAAGCACCCGGGATGGTCGCAACCAGCGCGACGACAACACCAACAAGTGTATAAATGACGCTGCATTTATAACCGTCCCACAGCTGCGGGTAATCGAATGCCTCCTTATAACCTGAAACATACAGACCAGTCGGAACCAGCAGGAATTTACCCGAGTTGACAATAGCCGGGTCAGTGATCGAAGCAAGGATAACATACCACAGCGGATAGATGATCACAATGCTGATCAAAATCATCAGAATCGTATTCAGCACATTAAAAATATGATCGCCGACCGATTCCTTGACGCCGACAATGCCGGCAGTCTTATCTGCACTTTTGCTCATACTCAGTCCGTCCTTTCTATTAGAATATGCTGACGCCTGCAAACTTCTTGGATACGCCATTGGCGATAACCAGAATAATGAAGTTTACAACCGAGTTGAACAAGCCAACCGCCGTCGCGAAGCTGAACTGTGCGCCCTGCAAGCCGACCTTGTAAACGTAGGTCGAAATGATTTCAGAAACGCTGGTGTTGGTCGACATCTGCATCAGGTAAGCCTTTTCGTAGCCCAGGCTCATGACGTTGCCGACAGCCAGGATCAGCATCAGGATAACCGTCGGCATGATCAGCGGGATATCAATGTAAATGATTCTCTGGAACTTGGTAGCGCCGTCGATAACGGCAGCTTCATAAAAGTCAGCACTGATGCCGGTCAGAGCCGCAATGTAAACGATGGCGTTGAAGCCCATCGACTGCCAGACGGTAGAACCGATGTACATGGTGCGGAAGTATTCAGCGCCAGAGTTGAACGCCTGAATGTTGCCGCCCAGTGCGACGATCGCGTTGTTGATGATACCGGTCGCCGAGAAGAGCATCTGCATGATGCAGACCAGGATAACGTTAGAAAGGAAGTAAGGCGCATAGGAGATGGTCTGGACTGCCTTTCTTGCCTTGTTGCTGCGGACCTGGTTCAGGAGCAGCGCGAAGATAACCGGAATCGGGAAACTGATGACCAGCTGCTCCAAACTCAAAAGAATGGTGTTTTTGATCGAGGTGACCGCAATCGAGGTGGTGAAGAACTGCTGAAAATACTTGAAGATCGGGTCTGCCCAGGGGCTTCCGAGGATACCGCTGCGGGACTTAAAGTCCTTGAAGGCGATGATGACGCCGTACATCGGATAGTAGGCGAAGACCGCCAGCCACAGAATCGCCGGAATCAACAGGACATACAACTGCCAGGAACCCAGGATACGGGCAAGGGTACTCTTTTCCCCGCTACCAACTTTGTTTGCCATGAAAATCTCAACTCCATTTCCACTGATTACAGGCTATCCCCCGTCCGGCCCCAGCCAGTCAGAAGAATGCCGACAGATTTTTTCTCCCGCCGGTACCGAGCACACAACCCGGTGGCCGAACCGGCAGGGGCCTGTCTTTTGGAGAAGCGCACCGGCAATTTGCGGATTTCCAAAAGGCAGATTTATCTCGTAACCGAGTTTATACATAGATTGTACACCTCTTTTCTTATTCTGTCAACAGCTATTTTCTATTTTTTGTAATATTGGCTATCTTCAAAATACTTTTTTGTATAAAACGCCAGTACCTATTTGGTAACTTTTTTTATTAATACAAAAAAGGGGCAGACAATATAGCATAAATGTCAATTGACATCTTCCG
>DVLN01000061.1 GCA_018715465.1 Candidatus Faecivivens stercorigallinarum
TTTATCAGGAAATAGTGTACAATTTTATTTGTGTTTGTTTTGATTATACCATATTCGGGTAAAAATGACCAGATATTTTTGAAAATCTGGCCTTGATTTTTTGGCTGATTTTTCACCGGGAGGTTGACAAATGGAAGGAAAAGGATTATACTGTTCACATAATGAACGTTCATAAAATGAACGTAAATCTTCCGACCGGTCTTAAATAGACCAGTCCAGTGAATGGAGGATTGTTTTTGGAACAGATTTTTACATTGCTCAGTGCTGTCAGCGCGACGCCGGTTATTGATCAGCGTACGCTTGCCGGGATTACCGGTATTTCGGTCGGCAAAGTCAACGCCCTGATTCGCAGTGCTGAACAGGATGGATACCTGGTTACCGGACGGGAGGGGAAGAAATCCCGTCTGACGCTGACAGATAAAGGACATCGGATGTTGGAACAAATGCTGCTTTCCAGAAGCGGCGCCAAGCTGACCTTTCCGCCGTCTGCCCGGGCAGATACCGCGGTTATTCTGGCTGGCGGCAAACGCGCGGGCTTTGACCGACCGATCTGTTTGCAGCCGTTGGGTGAGGATGGGCAGACGCTGCTTGACCGGATGCTGAATGTACTGACGGTATGCGGAATCCAGCGGACGATCATTGTGACCGGATGGCAGGATGAAATGATTCGTCAGCATCTGGGCAACCGCTCGGATATTACGATTCTGCACAATGAGCGGTATAAATGGAATGGTACAATGAGCGGGTTGGCGTTGGTGGAAAAGGCCCTGAAAGACTGGAATGTCCGTTCGTTTATTGTTATCAAATCCGACCTGGTATTTGAACAGCGGGCGATTCAGTCGCTGCTTGAGACGCGGGCACCCTTTGCGGCATTGCTGACCGCGCCGGGCGGCGGCAGTGATGAACTGCTCGCTGAGCTGGATGAAAACGGCTGTATCTTTCGTTTCTCGAAAGATATCCGGCAGATTAACCGGGTACAGGGAGAGATGACCGGCATTGCCCGCATTTCGATGGAAGGCTTTGAACGGATGTTGGAGTATTTTTCCCACAACATGAATCCGCTGATCAGCTATGAATATGTCATGGAAAGCGTCGGACGTCTGTACCGCTTTACCGGGGTAATGGTCGATGACCTCTGCTGGGGTAAGATTGAATCGCCGGAAGATTATAGGGAATTGCTCCGATTGACCTATTCCCGCATTGAGCGGAAGGAACGTCAGATGCAGGAACAGTACGCACGGGATATGATGCGGAAGATCCTGCCGGATGACGAGGTACAGGAGGTTCAGTTTGCAGGCGGCCTGACCAATACCAACTATCTGATTCAGGCCGATTCGGGACGGTATATTCTTCGTCTGCCAGGCCGGATGACCGAGAGCATGATCAACCGGAACAACGAGAAGCGCAATGCACAGGTTGCCTCCGATTATGGGTTTAACTGCCATCTGGTCTACTGCAACGAGAAAACCGGCGTTAAATTGAGCAGCTATATTGAAAACGCCGAAACGCTGACTCCCCGTACCGTTCGTCTGGAAGAGAATATGGCACTGGCAGCGGATATTCTCGGCCGGTTGCACCGGTCGGACATTGTCTGGCAAAATGAATTTAACGTTTTTGAGGAAGCACTGCGGTATGAGCAGCTGCTGGATGATCCGGGACGGATGTATTCTGGTTTTCCGGCTCTCAAGCGAAAAGTGTTTGCAATGCTGAGGCCCCGGTTGGAGGAACTGGGCTGGGAGCAGCGACCCTGTCATAACGATCTGGTCGCGGCCAATCTGGTCAAAAACAGTGTGACCGGCCGGATGTATCTGATTGACTGGGAATATTCCGGAACCAATGATCCGATGTTTGATATTGCAGCACTGTTTTTGGAAAATGATTTTTCCGCTGAAGATGAAGAACTCTTTTTCCATTATTATTATGGCGAACATCCTCAGCCAGCTGCTTCGCGGGAAAAGATCCTGATATTCAAGATCTTGCAGGACTATCTGTGGAGTACCTGGACGGTTCTCAAGGAGTCCCGCGGGGACAATTTCGGTACCTATGGACTGGATCGCTTTACCCGTGCGCAGAAAAATATTGATCTTTGGGAAAAACGTTTTTAAGATACTGCAACCGACAGGAGAAGAGAATCATGCAAAAGAAAAATGCACCCCCTCAGAAAAAACAACAGATCGACTGGGGAATTACCATCTTTCCGCTGGCTGCAATTGCCGCGCTGGCTGTTTATCTGGTGCTGCGTCCCCAGCAGGCGGAAGCGGCGATTGCCGCACTGCGGAACATCTTGGTCAACGACCTGGGCAGCATTTATATGATTTTTGGTTTGGGCGTTTTGGTGCTGTCGATCGGCATAGCCCTGTCCAAATACGGAAATATCCGTCTTGGAAAACTTGAAAAACCCCGTTATTCGACCTTTACCTGGGGCGCAATGATTTTTACATCGACAATGGCGGCAGATATTCTGTATTGGTCGCTGTGTGAATGGAGTTATTATTACAGTGAGATGCCATTTGCAATGGAAGGAATGACACTTGCCCAGAAGCAGGACTGGTCGTCTTCCTACCCGCTGTTCCACTGGGGTCCGATTCCATGGGCTTTCTACATCCTTCCTGCGGCCGCATACGGCTATATGATGCACGTTAAAAAATCCCCCCGTCAGCGGATGAGTGAAGCCTGCCGTCCGATACTGGGCGACCGGGTGGACGGAAAGCTCGGCAAGGCGATTGACCTGTTTGCCATTATCGGCCTGCTGGCGGCGACAGCTACCACATTCAGCACCGCGACTCCGCTGCTTTCCGGTGCACTGGCCGAAGTGACCGGTCTTGCTGAGAGCAACCTTCTGTCTATTTTTGCGCTCATCTTTATCGCGGTAGTTTTTACACTGGCGGTTATGTTTGGAATGAAAGGAATCTCCAAGCTGTCCAATATCTGTATTGGTCTTTTCTTTGCGCTGATGGCAATTTTCCTTTTCTGCGGCCCGACCAAGTATATCATCGAAACCGGTATCACCGCAATCGGCAATGTAGCCCAAAACTTTATTTCGATGTCCACCTGGATGGACCCGCTGCGGCTGTCAGGTGACGGCGTTGCCGGCTTCCCTCAGAATTGGACGATCTTTTACTGGGCTTATTGGATCAGCTGGTCGGTTGCGACCCCCTTCTTTATCGGCAAGATCAGTGAAGGACGTACCATTCGCCAGACAATCCTGGGCGCATATGTTGCCGGTGTATCGGCGACCTTCCTTTCCTTTATTGTGTTTGGAAACTTTGGACTGCATTTGCAGGTCACCGGTGAGGCGGATATTGCTTCGCTGATTCTGGAGCAGAGTCCCTCAAGTGCAATTCTGACCATCTTTGAGTATCTGCCGATTCCAGGTGTAGCGCTGGTGCTGCTGGTGCTGGCAATGGTTGCGTTTTATGCTTCGACTTTTGATGCACTGACGATGGTCATTGCTTCCTATTCAGTCAAAAACATTGGCGAGGATGAAGAGCCTGGCAAAAAACTGCGTGTCTTCTGGAGCATTGTGTTTATTGTCCTGCCGATTGCACTGCTGTTTAACCAGTCGACCCTGTCGATGCTGCAAACGCTTTCAATCTGTGCGGCTTTCCCGATTATGGTTATAATTGGCGTTATTATTGCCGGGTTTATTCGCAACCTTCGTCGTGGTCAAACTACAGTGGGAAGTTCCGATTCGGAAGCTCTTTCCTCAAAACAACTGGAAAACGAGCCGGAAGGTACAAATTGAGCAGTTGTTTTTCATCTTTGAATATCTGTTTCTGGGCAGCAGACTTTTACCGGTCTGCTGCCCGTTTTTGGTTGTCCAGCTGGGAAA
>DVLN01000062.1 GCA_018715465.1 Candidatus Faecivivens stercorigallinarum
CTGTAAACGGAAGGCGAAATACCGGATGGTCACCCCTCCGGCTGACATACATATCGAACAGGAGAGATTACTATGGATGGAAATTACATGAACCAGAATATGAATCAGAATCAGAACCCTGACCAGAATAATAATAACAATAATATGAACAGCTACACTGCTGGCCATCAGGATGGCTTCTCCACCGGTGGTATGGGCCAGAATATGAATGGCATGCCGCCTGTGGATGGTATGCCTCCTATGAACGGTGAACCGCCTGTGGATGGCGCACAGCCAAAACAGCCGAAATTCAAAAAGAATCTCCGCTGGCTGGGCGCTGCCGTGTTTGCGGTGCTGGTTGCAGCACTGGCAGTCGGCGGCGGCTACCTCGGTTCGACACTTGCCTATCAGCAGGTCGACCGGGTCGTTGTCCAGCGGGTTGAGACGACCGCGGACGGCAGCACCTCTGCGGCGGCTGAGGACGGCGCGCTGACCTCTGCAGAGATCGCGGCCAAGACCGAACCTTCGGTTGTTGCGATCACCACCGAACGGATGACCACCTCCAACTTCTGGTTTGGCACTCAGGTTGAGAGCGGTGCAGGCAGCGGCGTCATCATCTCGGAAGACGGCTATATCCTGACCTGTGACCATGTCATCGAGGGCGCAGACACCATCAAGGTTCAGCTGTCCGATGGTACAATCTATGATGGTACGCTGGTCGGTGCATATCCTGAAAACGACATCGCGGTCGTCAAGATCGAAGCAACCGGTCTGACCCCGGCGGAGATCGCGGACAGCAGCCAGGTCGTTCAGGGCGAACAGGTCTATGCAGTCGGCAACCCGGAAGGCCGTTTCAGCGGCTCGATCACCGACGGTCTGATCTCGGCAGTCAGCCGTGATATCTCGATGCAGCTGACCGTCTACAATGACGATGATACCGACAGCAATGCCAACAACGGCGGCAACAGCTACAACGACTACTGGAGCTCGATCTTTGGCGGCGGTTCGTATGATTCCGGCGCAAGCATCATCCAGACGGTCATCAATGTCTTCCAGACTTCCGCACCTGTCAGCCCCGGCAACTCGGGCGGCGGACTCTTCAACGCACGCGGTGAGCTGATCGGCATTGTCAACGCCAAGTCTTCTGACAGCGACGCGGAAGGTCTGGGCTTTGCGATTCCGTCCAACAAGGCGATGGAGATTGCAAATTCCCTGATCACGACCGGCAGCTATACGCCTCCTGAGGGAAGCCAGTCCCAGCAGAGTCAGGGCGGTGTGACCCAGACCGAGAACCGTGCAATCCTCGGTATTACTGCGACGACGCTTACTGCACAGCAGGCGGCGCAGTATGGCTACACTTCGGCGGGTGTGTATATCGTTGAGGTCACCGAGCAGTCGACTGCTGACGCTGGCCTGGCATCCGGCGACCGGATTATCAGTATCGACGATACGATTGTCAACGAACTGGACGATGTGACCGAATACCTGTCCGGCAAACAGCCCGGCGATGTCGTCAAAGTCACCGTCGAACGCGGCGGCAAGATGACGTCGGCTGATGTCACGCTGATCGAAAACCCCAACGCGGCGGCTGATGATTCGGCTGAATAAATAGATATTGATATGCAGCAGGGCGCTTTCCCGATAAAGGAGGGCGCCCTGTTTTTGTCTGCTGTTTGTGTTTTTGCATTTAATTGTTGGGCGGTGGGCTTGGGTGGGATTGAGGGGCTTTTTACGTTTGTACCGTCTCAAACTGTCCACCGGACAGTTTGAGAGGGGGAGAAGGTGAAACCTTGTCAGCGCCGTGCCGGCCCACGTAGTCCCACCTGAGCGAGTAAGCCGGAAGTCCTGTCCTCGCGATTATTGGAAAAGACCCGCATCGAGCGGGCCTTTTCCAATCGAGAACCCCTTGATAGGTTTCTCGAGCTCTCCTGATCTTTGTTGGGGGAAAGGATTTCGCTCTCTGCGGAGAGCGACCAGGGGCTCTGCCCGCTGGACCCCGCAAGCCTTTGAAAAGGCTTGACCTAAACTTTTAGATTATTACTTCCGTCAGAAAGTGCTTTTCGTTACCAACTGCCTACCCGGCGCGTTTGCAAAGGCTGTTATTTGCACAAACGAGGCCATCGGAACGTGGCCGACCGACGCGAACAAGGGGGCGCAGGCTCTGCGCCGCGAACAAGTCAGCACGGACACCGCGCCGCTTGACAGGGGGAAAGGGGTGGGGTACAATGGGGAAAATGACTGTGAAGGGAAGGCTCTTATGAAAACGATCTATTATCACGCCCGTCTGTTCGGCGCCGGCGGGGATGCGGATGCTTTCGCTGTCTGTGACGGTGTTTTTGCGGAGGTTGGACAATCTGAACAGCTGCTCGCCGGTGCGGGCCCGGATGATCGGCTCCGCGACCTGCGCGGGCAGTTCGTGACCCCCGGCTTCAACGACTCCCATATGCACCTGCTGGGGTTCGGGGCCCGGCTCTCCGGGTGCAGTCTCGAGGGCGTCCGCTCGATTGCTGACCTGCAAAATGCCCTTGCGGCTTTCGTATCCGGCCTTCCATCTGACTCTGGCCGATGGGTAGAGGGCCGCGGCTGGAATGAAGATTATTTCCCAGATGGTGAGGGTACGCCCGTCCGGCAGGATCTTGACAAAGTTTGTCCCGACCGCCCGGTCTGCCTGACCCGCTGTTGTGGGCACTGCCTTGTTGCGAATACCCGTGCCCTTGAGATCGCCGGTATCACCGCGGATACTCCACAGCCGGAAGGCGGCCGGTTTGAACTCGGCCCCGACGGCAAACCAAACGGTATCTTCCGCGACGGTGCAATGGGGATGATTCGCGCCCATATCCCGCTCCCTGACCGCGCACAACTGCGGTCGATGCTCAAAGCGGCGATGCGTCAGCTCAACCGGGCGGGCGTTACTTCCTGTCAGACCGATGATTTTTGTGCCTTTTCGGGGCTGGACTGGCGGGATGTTGTCGCGGCTTTCCGTGAACTGGAAACAGCGGGGGAAATGACCGTCCGGGTATATGAGCAGTGTCATTTTACCACCCCCGAAGGCATCCGGCAGTTTATCGCCAACGGGTTTTCCACCGGGGTGGGGAGCAATCTGTTTAAAATCGGCCCGGTCAAGCTGATGGCGGACGGTTCCCTCGGTGCGAGAACGGCCCGTCTGCGGGATGGATATGCCGATGCGCCGGGCGAAAAGGGGCTGCTGATCTATCCCCAGCCGCAGCTGGAAGAGATGATCGCGGCGGCTCATCAGGGCGGCATGCAGGTCGCTGTCCATGCGATCGGGGACGAGGCATTGGACCGGGTGCTGGACGGATGGGAAAAGGCATATGCCGCCTGTCCGCGGGAGAACCACCGCAGCGGCGTTGTCCATCTCCAGATCACCCGCCCGGAACAGCTGGAGCGGCTGAAAAAAGACGGCCTGATCGGGTATATCCAGCCGGTCTTCCTCGACTATGACGCCCGTATCGCCGCAGCACGTGCCGGAAAAGACGTCGCCGCGACCAGTTATGCGTTTGAGACGATGCGCCGGATGGGGATTCCGGTTTCCAGCGGCACCGACTGCCCGGTCGAAAACCCGCTGCCGATGCGGGGCGTCCAGTGTGCCGTCACCCGCCAGCCGCTGGACGGGGGAGTCCCGCCTTTTAACCCCGGCGAAGCGATGACGGTGGAAAATGCGCTGGAAAGCTATACGGCGGCGGGGGCGTATGCGTCCTTTGAGGAGACGGTCAAGGGGAAAATCCAGAAAGGAATGCTGGCGGACTTTACGGTCTGGAGCGGCAGCCCGTTTGATGTTGCGCCGGACAGGATTGCAGGGATTACCGCCCGGGAAGTCTTCCTCGGCGGAAAACAGGTCTTTGCCGGGGAGATGTAACAGATGGGAACCTTTAAAATAGATGTCGATGAATTTTCCTGGATCAATGGCGCGGAGGACGACCCGTCCGACCGTTGTCTGCATGGGCGGGTCACCGTCCAGATCGGACAGACGGTGTTGCAGGATGTCGGTACGGTCAGCGCGACGGCCCTTTATCTGCTCAAATCGCTGACCGAAGACAAGCTGATGAATGACAGCTGCATCCAGATGATTCCCTGTTGTGGATTTTTCATGATCGCCAATCCCGACCTGACCGAAGTGTCGATCATCGGGTGCGACACCGGGACCGACTGGTCGGTCATTCATGAGGATGGCCGGGTCAAGCTGGTCACCGAATCGGGCGTGACCGAATATGTTGATTTTGCAGATTATCAGGCTGAGGTCTTCCGGTTTGCCGACAAGGTCGAGGCATACTATAATGCCTGCAAGCCGAAGGAAATTCCCGAAGACGAGTTCGACCGCAACGGATACACCGCTTTCTGGAACGAATGGCACCGGCGGAGAGGGGAGGCTGCCCCGATACGGCAGGTGGTGTACAATGGCCCGGGTACGCTGCCCTACAGCCTGCATGACAGCCGGATCAGCGGTATATTCCCGGTGGACGGCGGTCTGCGGCTGGTGTTTGAATACGGGTATTTTTCCACCCAGCCGCCGTTTGAGCAGGTGAACGGGGATATCCTGATTCAGCAGGCGGATATTGATGACTGCGAGGTCTGGCTGCTGAGTCCAAACGGTGGCTATGGAGATTTTCACGGGAAAAAGATGACATTGGCTGACTTCTTGCGGGATTATCCGGCGTTTTCCTTTGAGGTGATCGACGAGATGGCCGGTTACCATTCGGTCAGTTATCAGGGATATCTGCTGACCGATGGGGACGGGCCGCTGATCGAGACGCGGTTTGTGATCTGGTATGATGGAGAGCTGATCTACCGGGTACAGGCCTGAGGGTTGTACAGCGGGTAAAATTCTGATACAATAGGAAACAGATCAGAAACATCGTTAGAAAGGAATGAGTCTATGAAACGAACCGATTACATCAGCTGGGACGAGTACTTTATGGGGGTCGCCCTCCTCGCTGCACGCCGCAGCAAGGACCCCAATACCCAGGTCGGCGCCTGCATCGTCTCGGATGACAACATCATCCTCTCGACCGGCTACAACGGCCTGCCCGCCGGATGCTCGGACGACGAGTACCCCTGGGCGAGAGAGGGCGCAGAAACCAAATACCCCTATGTCGTTCATGCCGAGCTCAACGCGATTTTGAACAGCGGCGGGCGTTCCCTGCGCGGTGCAAGGCTGTATGTCGCGCTGTTCCCCTGCAATGAGTGTGCAAAGGCGATCATCCAGTCGGGTATCCGGGAGGTCATCTATCTGTCGGATAAGTACGCCGATTCCCCCGCGACCCTCGCTTCCAAGCGGATGTTCCGTTCGGCAGGGGTCGAAATGCGCTGCCTGCATACCGGCCTGCGCAGCCTGACCCTCTCCTTCGAACCGGAAGAAAAGGCCGGAAAGGGTGGAGAACATGCAGCTGAATAAAGAACGGATCGCCGATACCTTTGCAAAATTTGTCGCGGTTGATTCCCCCAGCTACCGGGAACGGCAGATGGCTGATTATCTGAAAGGGCTGTATGCCGGGCTGGATATCCGTCTTTCGGAGGATGACTGCGCCCCATTGTTTGGCGGCAACGCGGGGAACCTGTTCGGGACGCTGCCGGGGACACTGGTTGGTGCGCCGCTGCTCTTTTCGGCGCATATGGACACAGTTGAACCCTCCTGCGGCAAAAAGGCGGTCTTCCATCCCGACGGGAAGATCACCAGCGGGGGCGATACCGTCCTTGGAGCGGACGACGCCGCCGGTCTGACTGCGATTTATGAGGGGGTGCGCTGGCTCAGGGAAACGGGAACCCCTCACCGGGAGCTGGAACTGATGTTTTCGCCCGCGGAAGAGCACTTCTCCGAGGGGACAAGGCGGTTTGATTTCAGCAAATCCAAAGCAAAGATGGGCTATGTCCTCGATCTGTCGGCTGAGATGGGAGCGGCTGCCCTCAAGGCACCGGGGAGCGTCCACTTCTGGCTGACGGTGCATGGCAAAGCGGCCCACTCCGGCTTCAACCCGGAAGACGGCGTCCATGCGATTGCGATTGCCGCCGACGCGCTGACCAAACTCAAATTCGGCCACACCGATCCGATTACGACCGTCAACATCGGCACCATCCACGGCGGGCGGATGACCAATATTATCCCCGAAAGCTGTGAGCTGGAAGGGGAAATCCGTTCGTATAAAGATGAACGCATCCAGCAGGAGCTGGACAACATCCTCGCGGTGTTTGATGAGGCCGCCAAAAAACAGGGCGGCAGCGTTACCTCCCGGCATGAGTGGTGCTACAAGGCACTGGATACCCCCGAGGACGCAGAGGTCGTCTCCTGTTACCGCAAAGCCTGCGAAGCGGTCGGGCTGCCCTGCAAGCTGGTGGGAACCTTTGGGATGAGCGACTGCAACCACCTGCCCCAGAATGGTATCGAGGGAATCGTCGTTTCGTCGGCAATGTGGAACTGCCATTCGACCGGCGAATATACGACGCTGGACGACCTTGTCAAACTGACCGAACTGGTCATTACCCTGATGACCCAGGCGCAGTGTCTGCGCTGACTTAATCGCGGCGGTCGGGCGCGTGCCGTCGCCCTCTGTCGTGATGGCAGCAGCTTGCGTGGTCGCGGCTGTTGCATTGTACGAATCGCCCTTTTCAACAAAACAGCCGCCTTTTTTATGGACTGAAAGAAATCCCCGGACTTTCTGCTCATTTACAGAAAATCCGGGGATTTTGTGTATCAAAATGTTTTATGCTCTCTTCTGGTAGTAACCGGCGGCGGTCAGTGCCTTATAAAAGAACGGATACAGTACGACCGCGACAACGACCGACACACATCCTGCCGGGACAGAAGTTGCCGCTTTGGACGCGACGTCGACCAGAACGGTTCCGACTGCATTTCCAAGGACAATCCCTTTCAGGAAACTGTAGCTCAGATAAAGGACAACATAGGTTGCCATACCGGTCACTGCGCTAATGATCATCCACAGTGTCCGTTTTTCTTTTTTACGTCCGGCTGTCGAGATGCTGCCGCAGACCAGGCCCATCACAAACCGCATCACAAAGGTAGAAGGTGCCGAGGTTGCCCATCCGCCGGTCAGGTCAAACAGTGTAAGGCCGGTCGCGTCGGCGATACCGCCCCGAAGTCCGCCCATCAGCATCGCCGACAAAAGGCAGAAAACATTTCCGCAGTGGATCATCGTCTTGCCGAGCGGGGTCGGAATGTCGATGCGGAAGTTGGTCGCGACATAACAGATCGCCGCGAACAGTGCGGTGATGACGATATCGTAAGTGGTGATTTTGCGTTTGACAACATGGTTTGCCTGCATGATGAGCAGCTCCTTTCGGGCTACGCCCAGTAAATTCGATCAGAGAAGCCGGTACCGCTCAAAGGTCTGCGGCGATGTCAGCCAGGACAGACAGGACTCCAGCATGACGCCATACCGGGTGTCACTTCCATAGCTGAAAGTTGTCCGCACCGCGATTTCCAGAAACCTTGTCGACCGTTCAATCGCCATCGGGAGGCTGTCGCCCCCCAGCAGCCCGCCGACCAGCACGCTGGCAAAGATATCGCCGGTGCCGGGGTAGGAGGTCGGGACATAGTTGCAGTCCACCCGCCAGTACTGCCCCTGCTCCCGGTCATAGCCGATGTTGGCGATATGATCGTCCGCCATATCCACCCCGGTGATGACCACATACCGCGGCCCGAGGTTGGCAAGCCGGGAAAGCAGCCGTCTGGCTTCCTGTTGCCGCAGCGGGGCGGAAGGGTATTCTTCCCCCAGCAGCAGCGTCGCTTCGGTCAGATTGGGGGTGATGACGTCGGCAACCGCCACCAGTTCGCTCATCCGGGCGATCTGGTCGGAAGTCGAGGTCCGGTAGGGCTTGCCGTGGTCGCCGAGAACCGGGTCGACGACGGCGAGTGCGCCCGGGTAGCTTTTGAAATAGTCCAGGCAGATGTCGACCTGCTCGGAAGATCCCAGCCAGCCGGTATAGATGCACTCAAATTCGATGCCAAGCCGTTTGTAGTGGGCGAGCGCCGGTTCCAGCATGTCGGTCAGGTCCTTGACAACCACATCCCCAAGCCCACCCGTGTGGGTCGACAGGACGGCGGTTGTAACCGGGCATACCTGCACCTTCATCACCGAAAGCACCGGCAGTATCACCGTCAGCGAACACCGGCCGAAGCCGGAAAGGTCATGGATCGCGGCAACCCGCGGCGGTCTTTGCAGCATAATCTTTCTCCTTTTACATCAGCTGTTGCGCGGGAACCGCTTCTCTGTGAATATATTGTAACAGAGGGAGCAGCCGGTTTCAAATCCGGGCGATGCAACAGGCTTTTTTCTCATTTTGTGCGGTTTATCCAAGGTGTATGATACCACGAAATCTGTCCTTTGGCAACTTTTGCGGTGGATTTTCGGGCGATGGGAGGGCGTTGCCGGCAGATTTTCAAGGCTGCACAGTTTTATTGCCAGTCAGTGCGGTACAGCTGTGCAAAAGGTAAAAAGTTTTTTTCTCTCTTTTCTGCTGTTGTCCCGCTTTTTCCTGGGAATTTGCGTAAAAATACATTTTCCTGCGCTTTTTTCTTTACAAAACACAGTTTTCATGTTACAATATATCCGAACGCCTGATTAGGAGCACTTTTTTGTAAACACGTTTCATCCCAGACCCTGTACAGGAAGACTTTCCGGTGGGGATACCCGTCGGGAAGTTTAATCCTGTATCAGCGGTTTGGCCAGCGTCGTTTGAGTGCGCTGAACCGGGCTGCCTGGTTGATGGGTTGGTTCGTGTTCCGGCAGCTGGCTGTGTGCCGGCCGGACGCCTGGCTGATCGTGAGAACGTTTGCCCGGTAGGTCAATGGCAGGAGTGGGGTCTGTTTAAAGTTGGGGAACAGGCTTGCGCTTTCACCGGCGGCTGAAAGGTGGATGGGGCAGCGGACAGTCTCGCGGACGGTTGGGGTGCGGTCATCCTGCCGGGAAAAGTGCACCCGTCAGCACGTCCAGATGACGGGCGGCCCTGCCTGTCCGATGCGGTGAAAACTGCGCGGATGGAATGGGTGGCTCGTTTTTCTTTGGGGACAGATGGAAAAACCATCTGTCTTTTTTATTTTTCTGCCATGTGGGCGGGGGTGCTCTCTTTTGGCCAGGAGCGCGTCAGACGGAAAAACGGATTGGAGGATGTTTTTCGATAAAATCTGCGCCGGTAAACAGAAAGGGCCATCAGGATGGCCGCCGCTGACGACATCAGATCGGATACCGCACTGCTCCAGACAATTCCTTCCAGTCCGCCCAGCAGCTTTGCCGCCAGCAGCACCGGAATCAGTACCAGCCCCTGCCGCAGGATAGAGGCGATCGTCGCAGGCAGTGCCCGCCCGGCGGCCTGCAGCAGGTTGCCGGAGAGGTAATAGCCGCCCAGCAGCGGCGCAGTCACCAGCGCGGCCCGGGTGACCTTGATGGCCAGATCGGAGGTCTGCGGGTCAGTCGTGAACAGATGCACCAGCTGGGGGGCAAACAGCAGGCAGCATCCGCCCAGCAGGCTGGTGCAGGCAACCGCTGTGATCGTGCTGGCACGCAGCATTCCGGCCAGCCGTTGCCGGTTGCCCGCGCCCCAGAAGTATCCCAGAACCGGCTGAATGCCAATGGCAATCCCCATGCCGACCATTGCAACAACCATCGCGGCTTTCCCGCCTACCGAGAAGGCAGCGATTGCCTGGGCGCCGTATCCGGTCAGCATCCGGTTCTGGATGCCGCCTGCCAGGTTCATCAGCAGGTTGCCGAGTGCAGACGGAAGCCCCAGTGTGAGGATTGGAATAAGTGAAGTCCAGCATCCATGTTTTGTCAGGGTCGGGGCCAGCCGGCTTTTTCCCGATCTGAGGTAACGTACAAGGTAGAGCGCGCTCAGCAGGTTCCCCAGTGCAGTCGCCAGCGCAGCACCGGTTACCCCCATCCCGAATACCAGGATGAACAGCGGGTCGAGCAGGATGTTGGTCAATGTCCCCAGCAGGTTGGCGGTCATCGACTGGCGGGCCGCTCCTTCCGCCCGGATGATGTTTCCAAACGCGGTCGAAAAGACGACTGCCGGGGTGGATATCGCGGCGATGGTGAGGTACTGGCGGGCAAACGGAGCGGCCTCTTCCGAGGGCAGGCACATCGTCAGCAGCAGTTTGCCTGCTGACTGCTGTTCAAAAGGCAGATTTCCGGTTGTTTTCTTCACTGGGACCACTCCTTTTCTATTAACACAACACTTGTATTGTTTTTACATCTATAGTATAATACGGGGGAGAGTGGAGTACAACCATCAATATTTCAACAAATGTTGCGTTAATGAAAGGGGATATCTGATGAATACCGCCAACAATCAGCGTTTCCAGGAGACCGACCGCCGCATCCGTGGGTCGATGTTGCAGCTGCTGCAAACCCTGCCGCTCGAAAAAATAACGGTCGGCGCGCTCTGCCAGATGAGCGGCTGCAACCGTTCCACCTTTTATGCCCATTTTCTGGATACCTATGACCTGATGGACAAGATTCAGCTGGAAATTTATCGGGACCTGAAAGAAAAGTTTGAGGGCAGGACCTTTTTGGCTGACAGGATGGTGCGTGCTGACCTTCTGGTCGGGCTGCTGGCGCATATTGCAGACAACCGTTTCTTTTACCGTGCCTATCTGGCGAGCGGGCGGGCTGAGCTGGAACAACCCAAACAGATGCTGTACCAGCAGTACTTTCAGCCGTACTTTGCCCGGTTGGGGTTTGACCTGCAAAATGAGTGGGACAGCCGGCAGGCCGGGTACTATTTTCGCTTCTTTTTTGACGGCATGCTCTCGGTGATCGGCGCCTGGCTGGAGGAAGATTGCCCAGAGTCCCCGGAACAGCTCGCTGGCATCATCTGGAAAAGTATCGCGCCGGTTCCTGCTGAGCTTACTGGAAATGAAAACCCGCCTGACGGCCGGTCAGAAACGGCGTCAGACGGGTTAAAAAACAGATTTAATTAACCGGCTGGTTCTGCCTGTGTGGAAAAGACGGGAGAAGGGGTCCCGCCCTGGCTTCCGCGGACAATCCGGTGGAGGATAAAGCTCGCAAAAAAGAAGATCACGACGGTACCGGTGCTGATGGCAAAGCTCAGGTTGTAGCTGCCGGTAAAGTCAAAGGTATAGCCGATGATTGCAAAACCGATTGCGCTGATAAAGGTGCCGACTGCGGTAATAATCCCGTATTTTTCCTGGTAGCCGGATGCTTTATAGACATCCAGCGACAGCAGGTTCGGGATCAGCGTTCCCGCTGCCATCGAAACCCCTGACAGACCGGACGCAAAATACATCAGATAAATATTGATATCCTTCCCGCCGGCAATCAGCATCAAAAACGCCACGCCGACAATTCCCATCGCCAGCCGGGAAGTCCGCCAGATGTTCCATTTATCGGCAATCGCCCCCAGGACGACCTTTCCAATGATGTTGCCAACCATCGCGCAGGAGGTGACCAGCGCCGATACCGTCAGATCATGCCCGACCGACTGGGCGTATCGCGCCATATGGGAGTAATACTGGCAGGTCCACAGCGCACAGGAGGAGATGACGATGCACAGCCCCAAAACCAGTGCCGGCCGCTGATAGCTGGCCGTTCCCGACGGGACATTCTTTTTCAGTTCGCCGGGCAGCCCATCCTCGGCGCCATACGGGGCCAGCCCTTCGTCTTCCGGCCGCAGCCGTAAGACCAGAAAGATGGTCGGCATTACCAGCAGCATTGCGATTCCGGCCGAAGCGACAACCGCCCAGCGCCAGCCCAAAAGGATGATCAGTTGGGAACAGACAGGGTTCATGATCGCACCGAACAGGCCGGACGCGGCCAGCGACAGGCCGACCGCAAAGCCGTTTTTCTTTCGGAACCAGTTGTTGATAATCAGGGTGACGGGAATTGAAAGCAGCGAGCTTGCAAACAACCCCATAAACAACGCCGAAATGTACCACCAGATCAGCTGGTGAAACAGGGCCATACTCGCCAGCATCAGCGCCGCCCCGCACATTTCCACCCCCAATACCAGCTTGAGCGGGTACCGCCGCAGCAGCTGCATCGTAAAGGGCATGGTCAGCGCCATCACGATACTGCGGATGGTCGCGTACATCGACAAATCACCTGTCCGAAAGCCCAGGTCGGTACAGATCGCGGTATAAAATACCCCTAAACAGTTGTTGAGGATGCCGGTTGTCCCTCCCTGGAAGAGGATACAGCCGATCAGAATGATCCAGGCTTTATGCAGGCGGCGGGCGGGGAGAGATGGCGGTTGAGTGGTCATGACGTTCCGTCCTTTCAATTTTGTCACTTTGTGATATTATTGGCTTCATTGTAGCATATTTTGTCTTGGCCTGCAAGGAAAACCGGATATTCTATTCTGAAAAAATAAACAAAAATATAGTTGAAAAATTGGCAGAAAAAAAGAAGGCATTGCTGGGCAATATCTCGCCCTTCAATACCTTCTCACATAGACATCAGAACACGTTACCGCCGAACGTGCAATACACTTATTCGGCGAATGCAGATTCGACCAGCTTGACAAGGCTGTCAACAGCAGCCTGCTCGTCAACGCCGTCAGCGATGATGCGGATGTTGGTGCCGCCGACAATACCCAGCGACAGTACACCCAGCAGGGATTTGGCGTTTACTCTCCGCTCTTCCTTCTCAACCCAGACAGAAGACTTGAATTCATTTGCCTTCTGGATAAAGAAAGTTGCGGGACGCGCATGGAGACCAACCTGATTTTTGACGGTAACATCTTTCAAATACATACCAAACTCTCCCATTTCAAGAATTGTCCTGCAAAGCGCACCCGGTTTTGAACTACCCGCCGGATACCCTCTGCCCTGCCGGAACGGAACGAATCCGCTCACCTGTAGAGTACGTTTTCTCACCCGGGAAGGTGAACGCCCCAAGTGAAACTATGTTTATTATACCACGGTTTGGAAAAAGGTCAACGGATTTTCCAGAGTTTCTTCAATTTTTGATAAAATTTCGTTTAGGACGTTGTAATGACGCTTAAAATTTATTCATATGTTTGTGCATCTATCACATATTTTTTGCCCCGTTTTTCCACAACTGAGGATGCTTTTGAGTTACTTTAGTCCCTGTTTCCTATATTTTCTCATCATATCCGGGCGCTTTTTGGCAGTTCTGTCCAATGACTGCTGGTGACGCCAGGCTTCAATTTTGGCATGGTGTCCGCTTCGCAGCACCTCCGGCACTTCCATCCCGTCCCAGACCTCCGGCCGGGTATACTGCGGATACTCCAGCAGGCCGTTCATGTGGCTCTCTTCCTCAAAGCAGATGTCCGCTGCAAGCACCCCGTCGCACAGCCGGACCACCGCGTCGGTCAGCACCAGTGCCCCCAGCTCCCCGCCGGTCAGTACATAGTCTCCGATCGAGACCTCCTCGTCCACAATCCGCTCCAGAATCCGCTCGTCAACCCCTTCATAATGTCCGCACAGCAGCAGCAGATGGGGATATTCCCGAAGTTCGAGTGCCCGTCTCTCGGTCAGGACCGCTCCCTGCGGCGACATATAGATCACATACGGCACCGACTGGCTCTGGCGGATAATATCCAGATAACACCGGTAGATCGGCTCCGGCTGCATGACCATCCCTTTTCCGCCGCCGTAGGGGGTGTCGTCCACCCGGTGGTGTTTAGGGTCGGGGGAGTAGTCACGGATGTTATGGCAGTGGATTTCGACTTTGCCTGCCTTGCGGGCGCGGCCGATGATGCTGGTCGACAGCACCGCTTCGCACATTTCAGGAAACAGTGTCGCAATATCAATCCGCATCATTCAAACAGCCCCTCCAGCGGGCGGATGGTCATGACCTTGTTTTCGACGTCGGTTGAGATGACCACCAGCGGAATTGCCGGGATATACCGGGTCACCCCGTCGGCAAACAGGATATGATAGACGTCGTTTGCCCCGGTTTCGGATACCTGGGTGAGTGTACCGTAAACCTTTTCAGGGTCGTCGGCATCCACAACCTTCATCCCGATCAGGTCGGCGATAAAATAGGTGCCTTCGTCCAGCTCCAGCTGGTCGCGGTCGATATACAGCACCTTTCCGATCAGTTTGGCGGCCTCTTCGGGGGTGTCGTAGCCTTCCAGCTTCATGATGACCATTCGTTTCTGGACGCGGGCGCGTTCGACATTGACCCAGCGGCCGTCGAGGTAGAGTTCGTCAAATTCCGCCAGCAGTTCAGGCGAATCGCACCAGGGTTCGACCTTGACCTCACCCTTGAGGGCGTGGAGGGTGACGATCTTACCGGTTTCAAGCAGTTGTTCCATATATATTTACCGTTTCCTTTCCTGTGAGCATCTTTTGTGTTCATTGTACCATACCTGCCTGCCCCCGTCAATCCGCAGTCCAGGCACCGGATCGGAAGGCTGTTCCGTCTCAAACTGTCCACTGGACAGTTTGAGAGGAAAACGAGTGAAAACCTGTCAGCGGCGTGCCGCCCCACGTAGTCCCACTGACTGCGTAAGCCGAAACTGCTGTCCTCGCGATTATTGGAAAAGACCCGCATCGAGCGGGCCTTTTCCAATCGAGAACCCCTTGATAGGTTTCTCGAGCTCTCCTGATCTTTATTAGGGGAAAGAGATTTCGC
This sequence comes from Candidatus Faecivivens stercorigallinarum, assembly GCA_018715465.1. Lineage (GTDB taxonomy): Bacteria > Bacillota > Clostridia > Oscillospirales > Ruminococcaceae > Faecivivens > Faecivivens stercorigallinarum. Next base: position 14,571 of record DVLN01000062.1, read on the forward strand.
CCGTTGCGACGGGCGACCAGGGGCTCTGCAAGGTTAGCTCCGCTAACCTCTGGACCCCGCAAGCCTTTGAAAAGGCTTGACCTAAACTTTTAAATTATTACTTCCGTCAGAAAGTGCTTATCGTTACCTACTGCCTACCTGGCGCGTTAACCCAGACTGTTATTTCCACAATCGAGGCGGTCGGAGCGCCGCCGATCATCGCGATTAAGTCCGTGGCGACACGCCACCCGGCGCGTTTGCAAAGGCTGTTATTTCCACAATCGAGGCGGTCGGTAGCGCATATATGCGCTTCGCCGCCGACCATCGCGATCAAGTCCGTGGCGACACGCCACCCGGCGCGTTAACCCAGACTGTTATTTCCATAATCGAGGCGGTCGGAACGCCGCCGAACAACGCGAACAAGGGAGCGCAGGCTCTGCGCCCGACGCGAACAGGTCGGCCCGGACATCAAGTCATCCCGGACATCGCGCCGCCGCAGGTCGTTTTATATTCGCACCAGCTGCAGGGGAGGGTGGTTCCATATCCCTGTGGTTTCGGGGCGATTTTGCCTTCCATCAGCCCGGTGCCCATCTCCCGCACCAGTTCTTCTGCTTTCTCCCGCAGTCCTTCCAATTCCTCCCGGCTGATGCGTCCGGTGTTGCTCCGCCCCGGAGGAACAATAAAACTGCCTGCGCCGTCCCGCTCCATCGCCCGCAGTACCCGCTCTTCATCCAGCACTAGCCCGTTCATCCGATACAGCTGACGGATTTTTTCACTGCCGCCCTCGTCCCGTCCGAATTCAGGCGTTTTCGCGCCCGCCGGCATATACAGAATCCCCGCAGGTGTCGACCCGGCAAACGCTCCGGCTTTTTCCGCTGCAAACAGGTAGAGCAGCATCTGTAAATTTAACCCGCGTTCAGCATCTTCCAGCTTGAATTTACGGTTACCGGTTTTGTAGTCGATGACCCGGATATATTCTTCGCCATCCAGCACCGCCTGGTCAATCCGGTCGACTTTTCCGGTCACTTCTACCGTCAGCCCGTCGCCTTTGACCGTCAATGGACGGATTTTCCCGCCCGCGGCGATCGCTTCTTCCAGCCCGCAGACGGTGAATTCGGTCTGGATTAACTCCTGCTGCAATGCGGTCAGCAGGGCAGTGACGGTATCGTTGAGCCGGTAAAAATAGTACAGGAATTTCCCGCTCTTTTCCTCCGCGCCGCCCAGTGCTCTGTCCAGATACTCCGCCAGCAGCGACATCGTCAGCTTTGCGATTCCGTCCGCGTCCAGCTGCTGGAAATCCTCCCGCGAAAGGGCACCTTGCAGCAGAAAATGGATAATGCTGCCGCGTGCCAGTGGGTTCAGCTCCGCTTTGGTCGGGCTGCGAACCCCCAGCCCGTACCGGCAGAAATAGGCAAACGGACAGCTGTAGTACTGCTCAATCTGGGAGGGGGAAAGGGTCATCTGCGCCTGTCCGTCCGGCCGCGTCACCGGTGCAAACAGCATCTGCGACAACTCGGGGGAGTGCAGCTGCAAATCCTCCTTGTCTGCTTTCTGATCCAGCCGCCGAAGACGTTCTTTCCAGCCTTCCCGCTTTTCCAGCAGCTTTTCCAGCGTCCGGCGGGTGGCTCCGTCCGGCAGGCGTGCCGCCTGCAAAAAGGCGGTCGACGGGCTGTCGCAGTAAAACAATGGGTCGATGCTGCCGCCCTGGGTAATGGAAAGGTCAGGGAAGACCGATTGCAGCGAGAGGATGACCTCCGAGGGGGAAAGCTCGCCGCCGCTGACGTCCGCTGCCGCATAGGTTAAAATCAGCTGTTCAGACGGGATGGTGACCGCTTTATAGACGGCGAACCGTTCGTCGCACAGCTTTTCCTCCGTCCGTCCCTGCACCGGCAGCCCTGCCAGCACCAGCTTTTCCCGGTCGGCACTGGTCAGCATCCCGTCCGATTCCGGCTGGCGGGGGAAGATTCCCTCATTGCAGCCCAGTATCAGCAGGCATTTCTTTTCACCGGTCCGCACTGTCGCCGGGTCGCCCGCCAGCACGCTGTCCAGTGTCTGCGGGCGGGTGACAAGCGGGGTAGCTGCCGCGACCGACGTAAACAGCTCCAGAAATCCTGCAAGCCCGATTTCCTCGCCGCTCTCATCCCGCACCCTGCGCAGTGTTTCCGCGGCGTCCAGAAATCCCATCAGGCAGTCCCAGGAAAGCCGCAGGTTTTCGGCGTCCAGCTCCAGCCCTTCTTCCAGCAGCTGGTCGCACTCTTCCTGCAAATGTTTGTCGGCGCCGTACTGAATCAACAGCTGGTATATTCCCCGGGAAATTCCCTGTTTTTCATACGCTGCCTTGAAATCGTCATACACCCCGACCAGCAGTTTCCGCATCCGTTCGGCCCCCGCCAGCTTTTCCCGATCGCGGTCGCTCATCTCCCGTTCGGAAAAGCCGGAAGGGTTGCGGGTAAACGGTTTGCGCAGGGAAAAGCCGGTCAGGTCCCAGACATAGGTGTACTGTTCAAATGCCGAGATATCCTCCTGCATATTGTATGCGGGCTCGTCTGTGTCACCGGTGGAAATAGGCTGCAGGATGCCGCATTTGAGCAGCATCAGCCCTTCCTCCCGGTCGAGCGGCCTTAGCGCCAGCATCAGCAGCCGCCGGACAAACCGTGTCAGCGGCATTGCCTCGACCGTCCGCCCGCCGTCGATAAACAGCGGCACCCCGTACCGGTCAAACGCCGCCTCGATTGACGCTGCGCGTGACCCCATATCCCGGGCCAGCAGCGCGATATCCTCATACCGGTAGCCTTCCTCCCGCACCAGCCGCCGAATCTCAGCCGCCGCGAAGGACGCTTCGTCAAACTCATTGTCCAGCCGGTAACAGCGTATCTCCCGCGGGTTGGCGGGATATTCTTTGGGCGCTGCGGCAAACAGCCCCTCGCCGAAATGGGCGATTGATGGGGAACGGAACCGTTTTGATTCGGTCAGCTGTTCTTCGGTCACCGGTACGCCTGCTTTTGCAGCCGCCGATTTGAGGGCGCGGCGGGTCGCGAGCAGCCCTTCAAAGATACCGCTGCCGGTGCGCGCAGGGTCGATGCAGAGGGATACCGTCACATCGTCCGCCTGTGCAATCGCAAGCGACAATATCTCCATCTGCACCGCGGTAAAGCTCTTGTACTCGTCGACAAAGACGCTCGTCCCGGCGAAAAATCCATGTTCTCGTATTCTGCGGGCGGCCCGTGTCAGCCGTTCAGTCGGGTCAAGGTAACTGCGGGAAAGCTCAGCATTGTACCCTTCCATAATCAGCGCAAGGTCATTTAGTTTCAGTTCCAGCAGCCCGCCGGGGGCATTGCCGCCGCTGTGCAGTGCCTGCGCGGCTTCCAGCAGGTCGGGCGGGGTCAGCCCGGCCCGTTTCAGTTCGGTCAGTGTCCGCAGCATCCCGGCGGCAAAATCCGGCCGTCCGGCGGTCTTTTCAAACGCCGTCAGCGTCCCCTTGAGGTCGGCCAGCAGCTGGCGCATCAGCAGCAGCTGGAAAGTTTCCCCGGCATATTCGCCCGCCAGTCCGCCGCAGCTTCTGAAAACCGCGTCCGCCAGCCGTTCCATGCTGTACACCTCGGCACCGGTCGGATAGAGCACCCGTTCGGTCTCAAAGGAATACTGTTCCGGTACCAAGCAGATCACCTGTTTTCCCGATTCGGCAAGTGCGGTGATTTCCTCCCGCAGACGGGTGGATTTTCCGGTTCCGGCAGCGCCGGTGATGAATTTCAGCATAGCGTAACCCCTTTCTTGCGCAGAGCAGCAATCCAGCTGGTTGCTCGCTCCCATATTCGCGCTGGTCGGGCGCGTGCCGACGCCCTCTGTCACAATGGTAACAACATGTGTGGTCGCGGCTGTTGCGCAGTTTATGGTTGTGCATAACCTTCATTATACAGGATTTGCCGCCTCGGTTCAAGCGTCTGACCAATTTTCAAAGACTCGTTCTTGGTACAAAAAACGGGCTTCCCAAATGATTGGAAAGCCCATGTGTGAGAAAACTCATATCTTCAGGTGGCGTAGATATGCAAAAAGAACGAAAACCTCTCCGAAAACAAGGATGCTCAGTACCAGCAGGATTGCGGTATCTGACAGATGGGTATATTGTGTACCTGCCCGCATGGTACGCAGATCGACCCATTCGACAACCTCACCGTTTACCATCAAAACCCCGATATCGCTCTGGTGATCGGTATAAAACAGGCTTGTTTCTCCCTGTTCATTCGCTGTGATGATATACCGTTCGTCCGCAGTGGAATAATCGTAGGTTTTCACCCCGTCCAGCTCAGTCACTTCGCCGTATTCCATCGCCAGCTGGATGCCGGTATCGTCTGGAACAGTCGATGGGATGCGGTTATGGTACAGGACGGCACAGCTGACAAAAATCAATAATGCTGTCAGCAGATAGATCCCGATTGGAATGAGAATCCCTTTTTTCATCTGTCGTTTCACCTCTTTACCAGCGATGCCTGATTATTATTATGCTTCTATTATATCACTTATTATTAATCGTGTCAATAACAGATTTGCCGTCTCGGTTCAAGCGTCTGACTGTAAATCAAAACGTGCCCTTCCTGATAGAAGAGCCTGTTTTGCAGCGCAAAATGGATTATTTATTGCTGATATTCCAGCATATCAGGTTTTACGACACCAAGGGTCATGCTGATCACACGTGGCTGGGAATCACCTGTTTCCGGGAAAGAAATGGAGAAGGTATTTTTTTCTGCATCCTCCCAGAGGGTGTTCTGCCCAGAGGAGACGCCATTTTCAGCGCTCAGCATCAGCTCGTCAGGAATCGCAGCCGCGGACTGTTCGCCCAGCAGCTGGCAGGCCGTTTCATAATCTGCTTCATCGACGGCAATCATGTATTCGACCACAGCGGCCTGGTCGCTGGCAAAGCTGATCATCTCGATAACCTGGTCGGACAGGCCGGTGACCGAAATGGTACGGATGACACGGGGGTTGTCTTCTCCCAGGCTGGTATTGATATCCGCTTCGGTCAGGTCTAGTATCTCTAAAACATTTGCCATGGTCATTCCGAACTTGATCTTCGCGGGAGCAAAGATGTTATCGCTGATGTCCAGCGCATATTCAAAAATGTTGTCTCCGACGCAAGGATTTGTTCCGCTTTCCGGGGCAGTGGTTTCCCGTGATGATTCTTCCTGCGGAGATTGGGCCGAACTGCTTTCCGGTTCGGAAGGGCTGCTCTCCGGCTGGCTTACGCTGGATTCTTCGACAATGGTTTCGACAGAAGCGGTGTCAATAGAAGTTTTGGAATTTTCTGTTCCGATATCTGCGTCTGCGCAGGACGCAAGCAGACATGCGGTCAATAGGATAACGGTTATCATTTTTTTCATCTGAAACACTCCTTTTGTCAGGAATTTCTCCCGGGAGATATTTTGCTGATTGTATCATGCCTGGCGGCTGTTGTCAAACATTGCAGCAGAATGTCCCCAGTCTGGCGGAATTGATCTTCCTGAATCATTAGACACCAGAACATGAAAATGTAACAACAGAAATTTTCGCTTATTTTTGTTACATTTTTCATTTTGCGTGTCTATATAAACAGAGAATACTTGACATCAGACCGAATGGGGATATACTTGTAACCAATAAATATAGTAATTGCTTATGGAAAGGTTTGAATAAACAGATGATAGATTTGCCGGTGCTTTTGCTGATCGCCGCGACAGAAAGCGGGCGGAAGATGACGCTGGAGGAGGTGCAGTTTTTTGAACAGGTATACAGCGACTATGCCGGCTCCATCCAGAAACGGATACGGGCGGCTGTGAGCGGGAACAGTGACGCCGAAGACCTCGCGCAGCATTGCCTGCTCAAACTCGCCGAACATGTCGGGACGCTGATGCAGCTTGAGCCTTACCAGCTGGCCAAATACATATCGGTGACCATCGACAACACCCTTTGCAGCTACTGGAAAAAGAACAGTACTGTCAGGGTCGAAAGTATCGAGGAAATGGAAAACCAGCTTGCCGATAACAGAACCCAGTACCAGCCGGATTTTATGCTGGATTTGCAGGAGGAAGTCAGGCAATTTACTGCTGCATTTGAACTGCTTTCCGCAAAGGAAAAAATGTTGATGCAATATCGGTATATCGACGCGCTTGGGATGGAGGAAATCGCGCACCGAATGGGAACCAAACCTTCCGGCGTCCGGCAGGCGCTCTATCGTGTCCGAAAACGGATGCTGGAAATGATGCGGAAAGGAGAAAAATAAGATGGATGACCGCGCAATGGAGCTCGCTCTTGAAGAAAAGCAGGATTATTATTTTTATCTGATGATGCACCTGATGCAGGACAGCAAAGCCGAACTGCTTTTGCAGCAAAAGGGGAGTGGAAAGCCTTATCCTGAGCATGCCGCCCGGATTCTGGGACTGGCAGAAGACCAGATGCGGAAAGAAAACCGGAAAATCGCTTTCCGTAAAGTTTATAGTATTGCGCAAAAAGCGGCGGTGTTTCTTGTCGCATTTCTGCTGGCCGGGTCGGTCGTAGTGGTCAATGTTGAAGCATTTCGGGAGGTTTTGAGCAACTGGATTTTGCATTGGGGTCAGAAAAATATGATGATCGTATCGGATATGGATGCAGTACAGGCCGACACGACCAGATATTCCTGTGTATTTGGATGGCTGCCGGAAGGCTGCACACTGGTGCGGTCGGTTTATGAGGAAATGGAAGTCAGCTATACTGTGTACAGAAACAATGAAGCGGCCGGCAGTATTCGGATCATGCCGCTGGATGCGGTGCAGCTGAATGATACCGACGGCGCATATATCGAATATCCGCAGATTTATGGTTTTTCAGAGATCATCTACTTTGAAAAGGATTACGGAGAAATT
>DVLN01000063.1 GCA_018715465.1 Candidatus Faecivivens stercorigallinarum
AATCCCTCTTTTTTTTATTTTTGGCTATACTTGATCGGAAAAATGTGGTATATTGATAAAAGTCGGACTTAATGACAGCTTGTGGTACCGGGTATCTGCCTGTTTTGCTATGGCTATATGTCCGATGCAGAGAAAAAGAAAAGGAGTAATTTGTATGACAATTCGTGTAGGTATTATGGGATACGGAAATCTTGGCCGCGGTGTCGAGCTTGCACTGCGTCATAACCCCGATATGGAATTGAAAGCGGTCTTTACCCGCCGTAATCCTGACAGCGTCCGCCTGATGACTGAGGGGGTACAGGTCGTTGAGGCTTCTAAAGCGGCTTCGATGGCAGATCAGATTGATGTCATGATTCTGTGCGGTGGCAGCGCAACCGACCTGCCGGAGCAGACTCCGTATTATGCACAGTATTTTAATGTAGTTGACAGCTTTGATACCCACGCACATATTCCGCAGCATTTTGATGCTGTTGACGCTGCCGCTAAAAAGAGCGGCAAGGTAGGGATCATTTCGGTGGGCTGGGACCCTGGCATGTTTTCCTTGAATCGCCTGTACGCCGATGCAATCCTCCCGCAGGGTACAAGCTATACCTTCTGGGGTAAAGGCGTCAGCCAGGGCCACTCGGACGCAATCCGCCGGATTCCTGGTGTTATCGACGCGAGACAGTACACCATTCCGGTGCAGAAGGCTCTGGATGAGGTCAGAAGCGGCAGCTGCCCACAATTGACCACCCGTGAAAAACATACCCGTGAATGCTTTGTTGTCGTCGAAGAAGGTGCAGACAAGGCGGCTATTGAACAGGCAATTGTTACGATGCCCAACTATTTTGCCGATTATGATACGACTGTCCATTTTATCTCTATGGAAGAGATGAAGCGGGATCACAGCGGTATTCCGCACGGCGGCTTTGTCATTCATACCGGTAAGACCGGTGCCAATGACGAGCATAACCATACGATTGAATATCGCCTGACGCTGGACTCTAACCCGGAGTTCACCTCATCGGTTCTGGTTGCCTATGCGCGTGCTGCGTACCGGATGGCCAAAGAAGGACAGACCGGCTGCAAGACAGTATTTGATGTCGCTCCGGCCTATCTCTCCCCTAAAGATGGCGAGCAGCTTCGTGCTTCCATGCTGTAAAAGTCGGATTTATCCTCTTTTCCCTGTGGAACAGCCTTGTTCTACAGGGATTTTTGTTGAAGATACCTGTCTTGTGCAAGTTGTTATTTGTGTATGAATATGTTAAAATGATAAAAACAGCAACTGGCTGTCGGAAAACGGGGGATTTTCTCGTTTTGCTGCGCTTTTGACGGCGAGTGCTGTTTTGCTGGAATATCAAAAGGAAATGAGGAGTAACGTGTGAGCAGTACAGGTGAAAGCAGCCGAAGCGGGTTTACCAGCCGCATCGGGTTTGTACTTTCCGCGGCCGGGTCGGCGGTTGGCCTGGGAAACCTTTGGCGGTTTCCGTATCTGGCAGCCAAATACGGCGGTGGAATTTTTTTGGTAGTTTATCTGGTTCTGGCGGTGACGTTTGGATTTGCACTGATGGTTACGGAGGTAGCGATTGGGCGTAAGACCAAACAGTCCTGTATCGGGGCCTTTCGGTCGTTGAACCGGAAATTTGGTTTTTTGGGCTGGCTTGCGGCTATTATCCCAGTCATTATTGCACCTTATTATTGTGTTATCGGTGGCTGGGTCCTGAAATATTTTGTAGCCTTTCTAACCGGTGAGGGAACAGCAGCTGCTGGCGAAACTTATTTTAAGGACTTTATTTCAGTGTCGTCACCTGGACTCATGGGAAATCCGATGTTTTGGTTCGGAATTTATATTGTCCTCAATGCGCTGGTTGTTCTGTTTGGCGTACAGAAAGGGGTTGAAAAAGCCAGCCGAATTATGATGCCGATGTTGGTTGTACTGATTGTTATTGTGACAGTCTATTCGCTGACTCTTCCCGGTGCATTGGACGGGGTACGGTTTTATCTGTTGCCTGACCTGTCTCGTTTTTCGGCGATGACGGTTCTGGGCGCAATCGGCCAGATGTTTTATTCGATGTCTCTGGCGATGGGCATTATGATTACCTACGGTTCGTATATGTCTAAGGACGATAATCTGGAACATTCGGTATCTCAGATTGAGCTTTTTGATACCGGTATCGCGTTTCTTGCGGGTCTGCTGATCGTACCGGCAGTTGTAGCCTTTTCAGGCGGCGATACAACGCTGGTTCAGCAGTCTGCTGGTTCGGGACTGATGTTTGGCGTCCTGCCGAAGGTGTTTGATTCGATGATGTTTGGAGGGGCAGTTGGCACGGTATTCTTCTTGCTGGTATTGTTTGCAGCTCTGACGTCCTCTATCTCGCTGCTGGAAACGATTGTTTCGCTGGTAGAAGATAATCTTCACTGGAATCGCCGTAAAGCAACGATCATTGTATCGGTTGGTTTGCTGATTTTGGGTATTCCGTCTTGTCTGGGATATGGTCCGCTTTCATTTATCAGCATTCTGGGTATGGCATTCCTGGACTTCTTTGACTTTATTTCCAACTCGGTTCTGATGCCGATTGTTGCACTGCTGACCTGTGTATTGATCGGACATATTGTGGGAACGGATGTGGTTTCGTCCGAGGTCAAGATGAATGG
>DVLN01000064.1 GCA_018715465.1 Candidatus Faecivivens stercorigallinarum
TCCATTATGATTGCGCTGGTACAGAGTCATCATAATGTGGTGGAACTTACCCAGCGCCAGGAAATTAATAAGATCAACAGACAGCTTGAGACGCTGCTGGAACAAGACCGGATGCTGGGAATTCTGAATAAAAGTGCTTTTGAATATCGTCTGAAAAACGCACTGGAGCTTGTGGATGCCTCTAACCATATTTCGGCACTGATGCTGGATCTGGACGACTTTAAAAATATCAACGACCGGTATGGCCATCCGTGTGGAGACTATGTGCTGTTGGAGACAGCTCGGACATTAAAGGAGATTTTCAGCCGGGAAGACCAGCTGATCGGACGGATCGGCGGAGACGAATTTGCTGTGTTGCAGCTGCATTCGGCGTCACAAGAACAGCTTATCGGACAGGTTGAGCGGTTTTTGGAGGAGATATCCAGAATTCGATGGAACGGTATCAGTCTGAATCTTGGGTGCAGTATTGGTATTTTGCAGGTAAAACGGCATGGGCTGACCTATGAGCAACTGTACCAGGAAGTGGATGAGCTGCTTTATCTGGTTAAGCGCGAAAACAAGGGCCGTTATCAGATCAGAGTTTTGGAATGAACGGAAAAAAGATGAAGGAGGGACAGACGATGGGATTTACCGAAGAAAGCCAAACCTTTCTGGTTGCGGCGTATTACCGGGAGTTGAAGGAAACTTTTGGAGAGCGGGGAATCGAGGCCTTTGTCCATGCGGTAAAACAGTACGGTATGCAGCGGGGCAGCCGGATGGCACAGCGGGCGATCCGGGACGGACAGAAACTGGATTATATTACCTTCTGCCGGTATGGTGAATGGGAGCCGTCTGAAGAGATTGTCGCTGCCGGAAAAGTCAGCAAAACGCAGATTGCAGGATATACCCCGGATTATGAGCTGCATGTGCTGACCTGTCCATGGTATCGAGGGTTTGAGAAGTTTGACAGCGAGGCTGGGGCACTTTATTGTGCCAATCTGGACGAGGCGATCAATCAGGGCTTTAACGGCCGAATCCCGTTTCGGACGGTTCAGACGATGCACACGGCGGACTGCTGCATCTTCCGGGTCCTGGACGCAGGGATCACACCTGAAACAGATCTGCGCCACCGTTCGGGTACAGTGCGGGGATTTGACTACCATTGTGCAGATGTTTATGTTGCTTTTGCAACGGTTAGTGCAGGTGTTTTTGGACAGCAGGGACAGGATTTGGCTGCACGGGTGCTGGAGCGGTTTGGACAGCAGTATGGAGAAGAGATGGCGCAAAAGCTGCAGCAGCTGGCCGGAGAGAATTTTCGGATAGCTTAAAATCTGCCGTAAAAACTGTATATTGGAAAAGTCACTGGAGGCTCTGACCACAGTGGCTTTTTTCTTTTGCGGACAGGGGCTCTGCGGCAGTTTGCCGCTGCATTGTATTGACAATGCAAAGCAGAAATGTTATATTTAGTATAGCATAATCACTGATAATATCAGAGATCAGTATAGTTATTGTCCATGATTCGATAAGGAGGGTCACCATGCTGTCACAACAGGAGATCAGACAGGTACTCGGTGAAGCGATACGGACCGGCGGGGATTTTGCCGAGCTGTTTTGGGAGGATAAGGAAGAACACGATATTGATTTTGACGGCCACAAGGTTGGCAGGGCGACGACGGTACGGACTGCCGGCGCCGGCATTTACCTGCTGCGCGGGGAACAGAGCGTCTATGTCTGTACCAACGATCTGAGCCTTTCCAGCCTGTTGGAACAGGCGAGACGGGCTGCCGAGCTGCTGGATGGCGGAACCGGGAGTTTGCAGGTCCCGCCGCTTGTTGTCCGGCAGATTGTTTCTCCAAATCCGGTGGAGATCTCTCCTGGTGATGTTGATAACGCCCGTAAGATCGCGCTGCTGCGGGATGTCAGCGGCAGCACTGCCGGGTATAAAGGCCTGCGTTCGCTGGGAATCGGATATTCGGATAAGGACCAGCGGGTGATGATCGCGAATACCGAGGGACTGTATACGGAAGACCGCCGGACTGCCTGCCGTCTTCGGATGCGCGCAACGGTGGAAGGAAATGACGGGAAGTTGCTCTCCCGCTGGCAGGATTACGTCCAGCCGTTCGGCTTTGAGGGAATGCGGGACACCGGAGAAGCGACTGCATTTGCAAAGGATTTTCTTGACCGGATGGCGGTTTCTCTGAAAGCTGAGCCGATTCGCTCCTGTACAGTTGCGGTCGTACTGGAAGCCGGCAGCTGTGGAACCTTCTGGCATGAGTGCTGCGGGCATCCGCTGGAGTCAATTGCAATTGCGTCGGGCTCAAGTGAATTCTGCGGTCAGCTGGGCAAAAAGGTCGCTTCGGACAAGGTCACGCTGCTGGACGACGGAACGCTCCCCGGCATGTACGGAAGCGAAGCGGTGGACGACGAGGGAACACCGACTCGCCGGAATCTGCTGATTGAACAGGGGGTTTTGAAAGGCTATCTCTGTGACCGGATGGGCGGCCGCCGTCTGGGTATGCAGTCAACAGGCAATGGGCGTAAACAGGATTATACCTATGCTCCGACATCCCGGATGACCAACACCTTCCTTGCACCGGGGACGGATGATGAGGAGGAGATGATTCGGGATATCGACCGCGGCCTGTTTGTCACCGGATGCGGCGGTGGTGCAGGCGGACGGGAGTTTTCAATCGAGATTACCGAAGGCTGGTGGATTGAAAAAGGGAAACTGGTGCATCCGGTCAGCGGGCTGACGCTGAACGGACGCGGCATGGAGGTCATCAAATTGGTTGACCGTGTTGGTAGTAAGCTGGTACCCGATTTCGGCGGATTCTGCGGCGCAAGTTCCGGTCTGGTTCCGACCACTTCCTTCCAGCCGCGGATGCGGGTTAGCGCAATGGCAGTCGGCGGCACGGCAGAGTGAGGAGGAATAGGGTATGATGGAAAGAAAAGACTGGGAAAGAGCCTTCGGACGTCTGCCGGAAGGGATAGATACCGCTGAATTTCAGGCACAGCGGCGGCAGGTGGTGTCAGTCACTGCGGGCAACGGAAAGGTTACTGATACTGGCGCGTCTTCTGTAACGACGATCTATGCCCGTGCCAGCGGTCAAGTCAATGGGACAGCCTGTACACAGGATCTCGGGGAGGATCTGTCCGAGCTGCTGGAAACAGCCCGGCGGGACGGCAGCTGTACCGGTGGACACCATCTGACAATGCAGGGCAAAGAGCAGATGTTTTCCGGCAGAGTCGAGACGGGCAAAAAAGTATCTGCTGCTCAGCTGAAGCAGGCAGCGCTCCAACTGGAAGGGAAACTGCGTACAGCAGGAGAATTTGTACAGCAGACCAGTGTCACCGTATCGGAAGAGGAAGATGTCAGCCAGCTGGTTTCCAGCAATGGTGCTGAAATGGAAAGCGTTTCACGTGCCATCGTTGTCAGCGTTTCAGCCCAGGCAGAGCGGGACGGTTTTGGCTGCGGGACCAGTTTTGAACTGAACCTGCCCGGACTGGAGAGTGTCAACAGTGATCAAATCGTTGATGAAATACTTGAGCGGCTGTCGCTGCAAAAAGGACCTGAGTCTTTCACACCTGGACGATACCGGGTATTGCTGGAGCAGCCGGTTGTCTGGAATATCATGCTGACCGCCTGGCAGGCGTTTGCCGGTCCCCGCTGTCAGAACCGGACTTCCTGCCTGTCGGATAAACTGGGGCAGAAAATCGGGGCGGACTGCCTGAATATCACCGATTATTCCAGTCATCCGGCCTGCGGGCGGCAGTTTGCCTTTGATTATGAGGGAACACCCAGCGTAAAGGTAGAGATTATGCGAGACGGCGTGATGACCGGTATGCTGCATCATCTTGATAGCGCGGCGGCTTATTCGGTACCTTCTAACGGCCGTGCGGGACGTTGTCCGCAGCTGACCTCGGGTATCCCGAATCAGCATACGGTTACGCCAGATATCTGGGTTGTGGAACCGGGCAGCAGTACCAAGCAGCAATTGCTGGACCAGCTGGGTGACGGTATTCGGATTACCGATTCCTATGACCCGTTTCATTGTCTGGATATCTCGTCGGGACATTTTTCGATTCCCTGCCGCGGTATCCTTTATCAGGATGGAAAACCGGTAAAGAATATTGCTTCCATTGCGATTCATGGGACGCTGGAAGAACTCTTTCGTTCGGTGGTCGGGGTCGCGGATGATCTGTTGATCTCGCCGTTTATCATGACACATGCCTATTGTGTTGGGGCGCCTTCTGTACTGGTCAGTGAGCTGGTCGTTAGCGGTAAATAACCAATGATTCGACAGGATTCTTGACCTTTTATCTTGGGTATGTTATAATCAGTTATAACAGTATTTACAGCCATAGATGATGGCCTGGCGCCGTTCGGAGTGAAACCAGCTGGGATTTTCCGAGCTGGTTTCTTTATGCACCAAACGGAGTGCAATATCTTGACAGACAGGGTGGTTATATGAAAGAAAAACTTGCAGACAGCGTATATGCGCAGATTCGTCAGGCGATTATCAGCGGTCAACTGTCCTCTGATGAACTGATACAGGAACAGGGGGTTGCCGATCAGTACGGGGTCAGCAAGATCACTGCTCGGGAAGTCCTGCAGCGGCTGTGTCATGACCATTATCTCAAAAGTCTGCCGCGCAAAGGATATCTGCTGCTGGAGATCAGCCATGCCCAACTGAATATGATACAGAAAGTTCGTTATCAGGTAGAGGCGCTCGCACTCCGGGAGGTTATCCGGCGTTGCAGCGATGAGGAGATCGACCAGCTGGAAGGGATACTGAATACTCCTTCTTCCAGTCAATATGACCCTTACGCAACCGTTAACTCAAATTTCCACCTGCAAATTGCCCGGATGAGTAAAAACCCCTATTTGTATGATACATTGTACACCTTTATTGGTTCTGTCTGCCGTTATGCGATGACAAACGGTGCTTCGCTGATCACTCAGGTAGACGAACCTCACCATCGCCAGATTGTAGATGCACTCCGCAAACGGGATATGGCGCTTGCAGCTGAAGAACTGCGGCTTGACCTTCAGCTTTCCCGAGATGAAATCTAAACAGATACGGAAAATGCCCGCAAATCCAGAACGGATTTGCGGGCATTTTTCACCAAATGAATAGGTTTCAGGTAAGCGTCAGACCAGCCTCTCTGGCGGCTTTCAGCAGCCGCTGAAGTGCTTTTTCAATCTCGACAGTCGGTGTGGCAATATTCATCCGGCAGAATCCTCTGCCTTCTTCGCCGTACTCGGAACCGTGGTTGGTCTGAATCAGCGCTTTGTCTTCCAGCAGCTGGAACAGCTGATCATCGCTTAGTCCCAGCCCCCTCCAGTCAATCCAGATGGTGAAGGCACCTTCCTGTGGAGCAACCCGAACAGAAGGCAGGTGCTGGCGGAAAAATTCGCGGATAAGGTCACCGTTTTTCAGTACCAGCTGGTTGACTGCCCGATTCCATTCTCCGTCGCTGTTGTAGGCGGCGAGAACCGAGGTATAGGCAATCGGGTCGATACTGCCGTAATGGTCGCGGTTGCGCTGGGTGATGAATGCTTCACGCAGTGCATCATCGGGAATCAGGTTGTTGGCGTGGTTGACGCCGGTAAAATTGAAGGCTTTCCCGAGTCCGGTACAGCTGATCGCAAGCCCCTTTGCCGCATCAATTGCGGCGAAGGGGACAACCGGCTGGTCGAGGAAACAGAATTCGGCATAAATCTCATCGCTGAATACCACAACATGATACTTTGCGGCAAGTTCGGCCAGCCGCTCCAGCTCTTCCCGTTTCCAGACCGTACCGGTCGGGTTCTGGGGATTGCAGAGTACCATCAGCGTGACATCCGGCAGTGCCAGCTTGCTTTCCAAATCGTCAAAGTCCATTTCGTAATGGCCGTCTTCCCGCAAAATCAGCGGGTTATCCAGCGGTACACGTTCATTGCGGACAATCGCCTGATCGTACCGGTCGTATACCGGCCGCTGAATCAGGACCCTTGCACCGGGCGCGGTAAAGGCGCGGATGGCAATTGACAGCGAAAAGATGGTTCCAAGCGCCGGGACAATCCAGTCACGTTCAATTTCCCAGTTTCGCATCAGATTCATCCAGCGGATGACTGCGTCCTGATAGGGCTTGTCACACAGGGCAAAACCGAAAATCCCACAGTCGATTCTTTTTCTGAGCGCATTGAGAATACACGGTGCGGTCGGAAAGTCCATCTCGGCGGCCATAAAGGACGGCAGCCCGGCTTCAAGCAGCCGCGGGTCGGTCATCGAATCCCGCAGGCTGCCCTGCATCCGGCGGTCGACAAGGGTTTCAAAATCGAATTGTTCAGACATCTGTCTTCTCCGTTTCAAATGATGTATAGAGCCTGTTTACAGGTTATGACAGGCGGCATAATGTCCGGGAGACACCTCGGTGAAGGCTGGCTCTTCCTGCCGGCAGCGTTCGGTGGCACGGGGACAGCGTTCACAGAACCGGCAGCCCGGTTTTGGATTGATCGGGCTGGGGACTTCGCCCTGCAGATGGGCCGGCTGATGGGTGCGGCAGTATTCGGGGTCGGGAACCGGTACTGCGGAAAGCAGGCCGACGGTATAGGGGTGAGCCGGATGGCTGTACAGTTCAGAGGTGACGCCGTATTCAACCATCTTGCCGAGGTACATGACGGCGGTATGGTCGGCGATATGCCGTACCATCGAAAGGTCATGGGTGATAAACAGATAGGTCAGGTTCATATCCCGCTGGAACCGCATCAGCATATTGACGACCTGTGCCTGAATGGATACGTCCAGCGCCGAGATCGCCTCGTCACAGATCAGAAAATCCGGGTCAAGCGCCAGTGCACGTGCGATGCCGACTCTCTGCCGCTGACCGCCGGAGAATTCGTGCGGGAAACGGTTGGCGTGTTCCTTGCTTAGCCCGACCAGTTCCAGCAATTCCAGTACCCGTTCCCGACGCTCGGCCTTATTGGGAAACAGCTTGTGAATCAGCAGTCCTTCTTCGATAATCTCGCCGACGGTGAAAAACGGATTTAGCGATGCGTACGGGTCCTGAAAGACCATCTGCATCCGCCGGGTCACCTGTTTCCAGTTGCTGCCTTTAAGATGGGAAATATCCTCTCCATCAAACCGGATGGTTCCGCCGTCCGGTTCATACAATCTCAGGACGGTGCGTCCAACGGTCGTTTTGCCGCAGCCGGATTCACCGACCAGCCCGAGTGTCTCACCCCGGGCGATGGAAAAGCTGACATCGTCTACTGCCTTGAGAATCTGTTTTTTGCCGGCGGAGAAGTATTTTTTCAGGTTTTCTACCTGAATGAGCGGCGTCTGCCCCTGCGCGGCAGCTACCACAGGTTTTGATGACTGTGTCATGCTTTTGCCTCCTTTCCCCGGACAGCTGCTCTTCCGACCGGCGGCGTAACGGCAGGCGCGCGGCTGTCCATCAGCCAGCAGCGGACCATATGCCCGTCATCTGCCGTAAAGGTTTCAGCGTCCACCTTCTGGCAGGCGGTCATCGCATAGGGGCACCGTGCCGCAAATGCGCACCCTTTAGGCGGTGCAAACAGGTCAGGCGGTGAACCGGGAATGCTCATCAATTCAGATTTGGCATTATTTGTACTCTGGGCAACGCTTGGCATCGACCCCAGCAATCCCCAGGTGTAGGGATGGCGCGGATTGTAGAAGATCTGGTCGGCGGTACCCGATTCGACGATCTTTCCGGCGTACATGACCGAGATTCGGTCCGCCATCTGCGCGACGACACCCAGGTCATGGGTGACCAGAACAATTGCCGTCCCAGTCGTCTTTTTCAGGTCGTTCATCAGGTCGAGAATCTGTGCCTGCATCGTGACATCCAGTGCGGTCGTCGGTTCGTCGGCAAACAGAATCTTTGGGTGGCAGCACAGCGCCATTGCAATCATGACTCTCTGCCGCATACCGCCCGACATGGTGTGCGGATAACGACGGTAGCACTGCTCAGGGTTGGGAAGTCCGACCTTGCGGAGCATGTCGATGGCGATTTCCTTTGCCTGTTCACGGCTGACGTGCTGGTGCTTGATGATGCCTTCACAGATCTGACGTCCCACCCGCATGGTCGGGTTGAGGCTGGTCATCGAATCCTGAAAGACCATCGAAAACTCCTTGCCGCGGTAGGCTTCCATCTCCTTATCGGTTTTGGTTACAAGGTCTACCCCTTCATACAGAATCTGACCCGATTTGATACGGGAAGGCGGGGAGGGAAGCAGCCCCATAATCGTCTGCATGCTGACGCTCTTGCCGCAGCCTGATTCGCCGACAATTGCCAGCGTCTCACCTGGTGCCAGAGAAAAGCTCACGCCGCGAACGGCCTGTACCTCGCCTGCATAGGTATCAAAAGAGACGGCAAGGTCTTTTATTTCGAGAATTGGTTGTTTCATCGCTACTAAATACCTGCCTTTCTGATCAGTCACGGAGATGGGGGTCCAGTGCGTCACGCAGGCTGTTGCCAAACAGGTAGAACGCCAGAATGGTCACGCTGATCAGAACGCCCGGGATAAACAGCTGATACGGATAAAGGCGGTAAAGGCTGGAACCGGTCTGCGCCAGCTGGCCCCATGAGGTCATCGGCGATTTGATGCCCAGACCGATAAAGCTCAGGTATGCCTCGGTAAAGATCGCGCCGGGGATTGCAGCGGTGATGCTGACCACCTGCTGGCCGAGGATGTTGGGCAGAATGTAGCGGAAAATCTGCCGCATGGGAGACGCGCCCTGTGCCTTTGCGGCGAGTATAAATTCACGGTTTTTAAACTGCATGACCCGTCCGCGTATAAAACGCGCGGCACCCATCCATCCGACTACCGCGATGGTAATGATAATCGCCATCGGGCCGGAACCGAGTACCAGCATCATCAGCGTAATGTAAACCAGTTCTGGAATACATACGCCGACGTCGATAATCCGCATGATCAGCATATCAACCCAGCCGCCGAAGTAGCCGGATATACCGCCCAGAAAGATACCGACGATCTGCGGTGCAATTGCGCCGCCCAGACCGATCAGCAGTGAAACGCGGGCGCCAATCCAGACCCTTGTCCAGAGGTCACGTCCCAGCTGGTCGGTACCGAACCAGTGTTCGGCACTTGGCGGCAGGTTGATGGCCTGCAGGTTATTGGTTTCGTAATCATAGGCAGAAAATATCGGAGCAAATATTGCCATGATGACCATGATTCCGATAATGATAAGGCTGCACATCGCGACCTTGTCCTGACGGATACGACGCAGCACGTCTGACCAGTAGCTGACGCTGGGACGTACAATTGCGTCGCCTTTGCGGGACTCTTCCGGGATGAAGACAAAGTCTTCTGCGGTCAGTTGTCCGGCAGCGGAAAGATTTTTGTTCATCTCTAGTGCACCTCACTTTACAACACGGATACGCGGGTCAACCAGACCATAGATCAGGTCAAAGATAAAGTTTGCCCCAACGACAAAGATACCAAAGAATACCGTCAATCCCAGCGTCATCGTATAATCCAGGCTGGTGACTGACTTGACAAAATGGGCACCGATTCCCGGAATGGTGAAAATCTGCTCAACGACAAACGAGCCCATCAGGATGCTGACGATCTCCATGCCGAGATTGGGAATCAGCGGAATAATTGCATTGCGGATCTGGTGCCGCCAGATGATCATTGGAGAAGAAAGTCCTTTTGCCTTTGCGGTCTTGACATAGTCTTCCGAGATGACCTCCAGCATCAGCGTCCGCATTGTCCGGGTACGTCCGGCAATACTGCCGAAACTCAGCGTCAGGGTTGGCAGGATGGTGTATGCAAAGCTCTTCCATTGTGCGACCGGCAGCCATTGCAGCTTGATCGCGAAGACATACTGCAAAAGCGATGCAATGATAAAGACCGGTACCGATACCCCCAGTACCGCAAAGCCGACCAGCAGATAGTCCAACGGTTTTCCACGTTTGTGGGCAGCGATGATGCCGAACAGGATTCCCAGCGGCAGCGACAGAAAATATGCCTGCAAGCCAAGCTGTGCCGAAACCGGGAAAGTTTCGGCGATAATTCCGTTGACCGACTGTCCGGCATATTTGAGCGAATAGCCAAAGTCAAAGTGCAAAAGGTTCCACATGAAGGTGGCATACTGTTCCATGATCGGACGGTTGAGTCCGTAGTAGTCCATCAGCTGGTCTACTACGTCGGCCGGAAGGATCTGTGAACTGGTGAAAGGATTGCCCGGCAGCAGCCGAAGCAGGAAAAAGCTGGCTGTTGCAATGACCCAGATGGTCACAAGTGAAATCGCCAGCCGTCGAAGGATGTATTTAACCATAAGAGAGGTTCAGCCCTTTCCTTTATGACAAAAAACGGTAAAACAAGAGGCAGACGCCCGCCATTGCGGCAGGCGCCTGCCATCATACACTGTTTGAATGGTCAGATAACCTGTTTAGTTTACAGACGCTGTCTGGATTATTTGTTGACCTGCAGTTCATTGAGCTGAAAGCCTGAACCAAAGGTGGGCATATAGAACCCTTCCACATAATCCTGTACCGCGTAAGTGGTGGTCAGCGCGTAGAACGGAACGATGCTGCTTCCGGTGATCAGCAGCTGTTCCGCCTGCTGAATCAGATCAAAACGGGTTGCTTCGTCGGTTTCCGTCTCAAGCTGTGCGACGATTTCGTCATATTCCGGGCAGTCCCAGATGCCGTTGTTGTAGTCGCCGCCGGTAATATAATTCTTAAGCGAGTTTTCCAGAGAGAGCGAAGCCGAAAGGCTGATGGCAAAGACATCATAGTCGTTGGACATATACATGCCCAGTGCAGTACCGATCGGGTACTGATCCAGCTGAACCGAGGTGATACCCAGGTTCTGTTTCCACTGGTCGATGATGGCTTCACACAACAGTTTCTGTCTGTCGGCGTCCCATGTGACAAAGTTCATGGTGGGGAGCTCTTCAACGGAAGTGTATCCCAGCTCTTCCAGCGCAAGGTCAAGATATTCCTGAGCTTTTTCGACATCGCCTTCCAGAGGCGGGCATTCGATCGGATATTCGTCGACATAGCTGCCGCCGTTTAATCCTTCATACACCGGGATCATCAGACGAGAATAGGGCTGCATCATCGGGTTGACTGCCGCCATAATCGAACTGCGGTCAAGCGCATAGTTCAGAGCCAGACGGAAATTGTTATTGGCCATCACGCGGTCGCCTTCGGTTTCTTCCGCGCCTGCGTTGAACCACAGGTACATCAGACCGTCGCCTCCCGACTGGGTGGTGGAATAATCCGCCAGCATATCCTGATACTGTGCCGGAACGCCGGCCAGTGCGTCTACTTCGCCTGCTTCAAACATCGAATAGACGGTGTTTGCATCGTCTACCTTCAGCAGGACGACCGTCTCGACGGGGAAGGATTCATCCGCATTCCAGTATTCCGGGTTCTTAGTGAAAGTCAGCGAAGAATCCAGTTTCCATTCGGTCAGAACGTAAGGCCCCGAGTACTGCATGGTGTCGACCGAAGAACCGAGTTTTTCGCCCTGCGCTTCGACAAAATCCTGCTGGAGGGGATAGAGACTGGAGGTTGCCAGTGTCAGGATAAAGATATCGTCTGGCGTTTCCAACGTGATTTCCAGATTCTGGTCATCAATAACTTTGACGCCGACGTCATCCCAACTGCCCTCGCCGCTGTTGTAAGCCATCGCACCGACAACATTTTCATAGGTCGAAGCGGAAGGAGAACCCATGTCCGGGTTCAGTGCGCACTGGATGGAATAAGCAAACTGTTCAGCAGTGATCGGTGTGCCATCCGACCAGTTTGCCTCGCGCAGATGGAAACTGTAGACAAGGCCGTCATCCGAAACGGTGTATTCGTCACAGATTTCATTATATACCTCATCGCGATAGTACCGGAACAGACCCGACTGGAGCAGATAGAAGGTGTTGCCGTCGTCAGTGCTCTGGGACAGGATGGGGTTCAGTGTGACAGGGTTGCCGCCGATAAAGGTGAAGGTAGTGCCTTCACCGGAGGTGGTTTCCTCAGATTCACCCGAAGCAGAGCTGTCGGTATTACTGGTGCTGGCGGAGCTGGAAGTTTCATCAGTTGTGTAGGTGCCGCAGCCCGACAGGGCACTCAATGCGAGAATGCCGGAGAGCATGGCGGCAAGGATCTTTTTCATGTGGACTCCTCCTTAAATATTGTATCAGTTCAGGAATTTTTGCATCATCGCTTTTAATCGTAAAAGTGATTGGATATGATTCTCCTTATCACTGATAATATCAGAAGTAATATTAACATCATTGTTGTATTTTGTCAATAGTCAGGATGCCCTCTTCAGAAAAAAAGTTGCAAAATTATTCGTCTTTTTTACAATTGATTCAATATTTTTCCATTATCCGTATTTTTTCCCT
>DVLN01000065.1 GCA_018715465.1 Candidatus Faecivivens stercorigallinarum
ACCCATCTGCTCTATCATAAAGAAGAAAAACACACCCAGCGCAGTATCTCTGCCGCGACTGGCTTTTCACTGGGCGCTGTCAATCAACTGTTGACCCACGCGCTTGAATCCGGCACCGTTTCTGCTGATGAAACGACCGGTTACCGGCTGACCGACGACGGTCTGGACGCGCTGGCCCCCTATAAAGTCAAGCGAGCAGTCATCCTCGCAGCCGGATTCGGTTCCAGGCTGATGCCGATTACCCTCAACACCCCCAAAGCACTGATCCGTATTCATGGCCGCCCGATGATCGAAACGATGCTGGATGCGATCGTTGCTGCCGGTATCTCGGAGATTATCATTGTACGCGGATATCTGGGCGAACAGTTCGACGTCCTGCTCAAAAAATATCCGATGATCCGCTTTGTTGAAAATCCAGACTACAAAGAAATGAACAACATTTCGTCGGCAATGAAGGTGCGGGATCTGTTCGGCAACGCCTATGTGTTGGACTCCGACCTGTATCTGTGTAATCCGGGACTGATCAGACCGTATGAATATTCCGCCTCCTATGTCGGCGTGCATATGGACCAGACCGATGACTGGCGGCTGGTCGTCAAAAACGGTCTGGTCACCGGCATGAAGATCGGCGGCAAAGACTGCTACCATATGTATGATATCACCTACTGGACCGAAGAGGACGGCAAAAAGATGGAACAGCTGCTCCCCCTCCTTTTCAACACTCCCGGCGGCAAACAATGTTACTGGGACGACGTCCCGCTGACCCATTACAACGATCAGTTCCATATTGAGCCCCGTCCCTGCAAAGAGGGCGATATCATCGAAATCGACACCCTTTCTGAACTGATGCAGCTGGAACCGGTTTATAAAATGCCATAAAGAAAATTATACCTCTTTACAGCAAAAGCACCCTCTCCAAAACGGAAAGGGTGCTTTCTTGTTTTGCTTTAAAACTGACTTAGAGGGTGACAATCTCGCCCATGACATTGCCGGCACAGCCAGCAGCGTTCGCCTCATCGGTGTCGATGTGCATAGCCAGAGCATAGTTCTTGCTGACGCGGCAAACAACATCACCGAAAACAACGCTTCTGCCGTTGGTATTAACCTTAACCCAAACGACGTCTTTGTCTTTAATACCCATTTCTTCCGCATCAGCGGGGGTCAGATGGATATGACGTTTTGCAACGATAACGCCCTCGCTCAGCTCAACCTCACCGCAGGGGCCAACCAGCTTGCAGGGTGCGGAACCGGCAACGTCACCAGACTCGCGGACAGGAGGAACAACGCCCAATGCACGTGCATCGGTGAAGGAGACCTCGATCTGGTCAGCAGATCTTTCCGGGCCAAGAATGGAACATTTCAGAGAGCCTTTGGGACCGACAACAGTGACCTTTTCTTCGCAGGCAAACTGGCCAGGCTGAGAAAGGTTCTTTTTATTGTGCAGAACTGCATCGGCACCGAACAGGGTAGCCAGGGTTTCTTTGGTAACATGAACATGTCTTGCGGAAGTTTCAACGATAAACTGTTTGGACATAATGATGACATTCCTTTCTGATTTTCGGGGAGAAAAACCCTCTCACAATTCTTATTATAAAACTATTTGCCGAAAATTGCAAGGGTATCTTTACGATGCGATTGAAGTTGCATTGTGACCGGCATCAAGTCCGCCGCGACCTGCGGATTGCTGCCATCGGGCTCAGCGCAGCTGTACCCGCCGAATTCCCGTACACAACCCGTTTCTGGCAAGATCGAGAATAACACCTTCCAGCTTGCAGTCTCCATCCGGGACATGAAAACGGGTCGGCATATGGGTCGTCATTTTACGGACGATATCTTCCGGGCAGGTTCCGAGAATAGAGCGGACCGGGCCGGTCATCCCCAGGTCAGAGATATATCCTGTCCCCTTTTCCAGAACCTGCTCATCCGCCGTCTGAACATGGGTATGGGTCCCGACAACTGCCGAAACTCTGCCATCCAAATAATATCCCATCGCCATCTTTTCACCGGTCGCTTCAGCGTGAAAATCCACAATTGTATAGGTTGCGGGATGTTCCCGAATAATGCGGTCAACCGTTTTGAACGGATCATCCAGCGGTTCCAGATATACCAGCCCCAAAACGCTGATCACCAGCATCGTATAACTTCCGCCGTCCAGAACAAACCATCCTTCACCATACGGACAGTCGGGATAGTTGGCAGGCCGGAGCAAGTTGGGATGATCGGGCAGATAGTCATAGATCTCCCGACGCTTGAAAGAGTGGTTGCCGCCGGTCAGCACGTCAACTCCGCTGTCAAACAGATGTCCGGCCGAACCAGGCAGCACGCCATTGCCGACTGCCGAGTTTTCCCCATTTGCGATCACGACGTCAATTTTTTCCGCCCGCTTGAAAGCCGGAAGCTTTTCCCGGACAAAATTGCACCCCGGCGCGCCGACGACATCCCCGATCATCAGTACCCTCATGCCTGGCCTCCATCCTGCTGCGAAACTTCAATGCTATCCCGCAGTGCGGCCAGTTCACTTTCACTGAACCTGTATTTCTTCTCACAAAAATGGCAGCACACCTCTGCGCCGTGATCCTCCCGGATCATCTCATCCAGTTCCTTTCTGCCAAGCGAACGCAGCATCTCTTCGGTCCGTTCCCTTGAACAGTTGCATCGGTAAACAGGCAGGTACTCATCCAGAATATCCGGCTCCAGCCCGTCCAGCAGCTTCATGACGATATCCTGTGGGGTCATCCCGTCCCGAATCATTGACGATACCGGGGGAAGATCCTTCAGGTTCGCCTCCAGCTGATCAATAACCTTTTCGTCGGCAAACGGCAGCAGCTGCACCAGAAACCCTCCGGCAGCCTGTACCGTCAGGTCGGGATTAACCAGCACCCCCAGGCCACAGACCGTCGGTGTCTGCTCAGAGGTCGCATAATAATTGGTGATATCCTCGGCGATCTCACCCGAAACAATCGGAACCTGCCCGATGTACGGCTCTTTCAGCCCCATCTCCCGGATGATTGAAAGGGTTCCATCCCGTCCGACTGCACCGCGGACATCCAATTTGCCCAGCTGATTCAGCGGCAATTCGACGATCGGATTGGTCACCGATACCTTGACATTTCCCTGTGAATCGGATACCGCAAGCAGCACGCCGGCAGGTCCCCCGCCATCCAACCGCAGGGTCAGCGTATCCTTCTCAGCCTTGAGCAGCACCCCCATCATCGAAGCTGCCGCCGCCAGCCGTCCGGCCGCCGCTGTCACCACTGCCGAGGTCTGATGCACCTGTTCAATTCGGGTGACGATATCTGTTGCAGAAATCGCCATCGCCATCGCCGAACCATCACGCGAAAGCGCACGGGTAATTCTTCCCATTTTAATTTCTCTTCCTTTCTTTTCCTTAAACCGCAAAAGTGAACAGCAGTTATCCCGCTGTCCACTTCCCTGCCCGCATCTGCGGGAATCTGATGTTTCTTTTTATCCACGGTCCGCATGACAGGCTACATAAATCAGCCGCTGAGAATCCTCTTTTGGGGGATCAAAACTGTCGGCATGGTACACCGCTTCCAGACGCAGTCCATGTCTTGCAAGCGCATCAGTGATCTGCGTATGGGTATAACCGCGTTCAGCAAAATGGTCTTCCATCCGGGTGTAAGTGCCATCATCATCCCGGACAAAGATATCCAGATCCATCTCGGTCAGATAATCCGGTCCCGGCGTATTCTGCCAGACACAGTAGATATCATCCAGATCATAGACAAAGGTATTCCCCGCCAGCACCTGCTCATGTTTATACACACTGTTGACATCAAAGACAAAAACGCCATCCCGATTGAGGAACAGTGCCACCCGTTCAATCGCACGGTCAAAGTCCCGATAATCGGTCAGATGATTCAGCGAATCCAGCGTCGAGATCACGACATCCACCTTTCCCGGCAGATCCAACTCAGTCATGCTCTGGGCAATATAGGTGATATCCGCCCCCGACTGCATCCGCTTGTCCATCGCCTCAGTCAGCATCTCATAGGATGAATCGGCACCAATCACATCATATCCAAGTGCCGCCATTACCTCGCACATTGTCCCAGTCCCACAGCCCAGATCAAGCAGTACGCCTTTTTTCCCGCCATGCCGCCGGATACATTCGTCCAGATAGCGTCCCCGCGCCGGATAATCAATTTCCAGCGTCAGCCGGTCATATACCCCGGCAAAGCTGACATATCCGCTCACTGAGGCCCTCCTTACTGCTCTTTATCTGCGTCCAGCCGGTCAAAAACCACCTTATACCCGTCACAGCCGTAATCCAGCGAGCGTTTTACACGGGAGATGGTCGCGGTCGACGCACCAGTCGAAGCAACAATATCCGAATAAACCTTTTTTTCACTCAGCATTTTTGCCACATGAATTCGCTGGGACATCGCCTTGAGCTCGGGGACGGTGCAGAGATCTTCAAAGAAATTATAGCACTCTTCCATCGTCTGAAGTTTGAGAATCGCATCAAAGAGAAATTCTACATTCAATTCGCGAAGCTTTTCGTTCATCAACAGACCAGCCCTTTCTTTATATATTTATTTACCTGTTAAACCGGAAAAATCCAGCCGCC
>DVLN01000066.1 GCA_018715465.1 Candidatus Faecivivens stercorigallinarum
ATCGTCAGCGGCGTGCCGCCCCACGTAGTCCCACCTGAGCAGATAAGCCGAAACCGCTGTCCTCGCTCGTTTATGGGAAAAGGCCGCATCGAACGGCCTTTTCCCATAGGGGACGCCCTTGCTATGCGTCCCCTACGCCCAACGCCTGCGGGCGTTGGGCTACCCCTTGCTGAGCTAATTTTTGGGAAGGGGATTTCGCTCTCTGCGGAGAGCGACCAGGGCGCCGCCCTGGACCTGCAAGCCTTTGAAAAGGCTTGACCTAAACTTTTAAATTATTACTTCCGTCAGAAAGTGCTTATCGTTACCTACTGCCTATCCGGCGCGTTGGCCCAGACTGTTATTTCCACAATCGAGGCGGTCGGTAGCGCATGTATGCGCTTCGCTGCCGACCATCACGATCAAGTCCGTGGCGACACGCCACCCGGCGCGATCAAGCCCGCGGGGGCTCCCCGCCACCGGACACCGGGCAGAAATCAATTGTACCGGCGCTGACGTCGGCAGCGATACAGCGGACGCGCAGCCGGTCGCCGACCCGATAACGTCTGCCGCTGAGCCGATCGGTGAGCTGAATCATCCCGTCAAACAGATAATCCCCCACCCCGAGCTGTTCAAGGCGAATCACCCCTTCGACCCCTTCGTCCGTCTCGACATAGATTCCATACGCTGTGACGCCGGTAATCACCCCGTCAAACTCGTCCCCGAGCCGCCCATGCATATACTCGGCCAGATAACACCCTTCACATTCGCGCTCCAGCTCCATTGCCCGCAGTTCCGCCTCGGACGAATGCCCGGCAGCCTGCGCGGCAAACTTATGCCACCTTTTTTCCATCAGTGCCCTGCCTGCACTGTCCAGCGTACACGGCCATCCGCCGCTCAGTTCCAGTGCCATGCTCAATATCCGATGGATGGCAAGATCAGGATATCTCCGAATCGGCGAGGTGAAATGAGCATAGTCATCCAACACCAGCCCATAATGTCCGATCGGCCGGTCATCATAAGCCGCCTTCATCATCGTTCTCAGTACCTGGCGGTTGAGCAGCAGCTCAAATCCGCTGCCCTTCCCCGTCTCCAGCACCTCCCGCAGCACGGCAGCCGGCAGGTCACCAGTAATCCGGCTGCTGTCCAGCCCGACCGCCCGCATGACAGTGCCCAGCGTCTCAAGTTTTTTGGCGTCCGGTTTCTGGTGGATGCGGTAGACAAACGGAACCCCCAGTTTTTTCCCCAGCCGGGCAGCCGATTCACCCGCCAGCAGCATAAATTCCTCGATCATCCCTTCGGCCCTGCCGCGCTGACGGGGCCTAACGCCACAGCATCTGCCGTCCTCACCGATGACCAGCGCGACCTCACCCGTTTCGAGCTCAGGGACGCCGCGGGCGGCGCGGATACCGGCGCGCAGGCTGGCGAGCCGGTCCATCATCAGCAGCTGCTCACGGACATCCGCATATTTTTGTTCGATCAGCTCGTCGGCATCCCCCGCGAGCAGCCGGTTGACCTCGGCATACACTCCCCGGACCCGTGAGCGGATGACTGTCTTGTCAAAGCGGTAATCGACCAGCCGCCCCTCCCCGTCCAGCAGCATCGAACAGGAAAACGCCAGCCTGTCCACCCCCGGGTGGAGAGAGCATGCGCCGTTAGACAGCGACCGCGGGAGCATCGGGACGACCTGATTGGCATAATAGATGCTGGTACCCCGCCGGAAAGCCTCGCGGTCGATGGCACTGCCGGGCGCGACATAGGCGGAGACATCGGCGATATGGACCCCGAGATGGTACAGCTCCCCGTCAAAGGACAGGCTGACCGCGTCGTCAAGATCCTTTGCATCCGCGCCGTCGATTGTGAACAGCGTCATCTGCCGCAGATCGACCCTGTGCTGTTCCTGTCTGAGCTGTTCTTCCGCCAGCAGATGTGCAGCCTTCCATTCAGCTTCGCGCTCGACCTCTTCCGGGAAGAAGGGCAGCACCCCTTCCGCCGCGAGCATGGACGCGGCGCAGTTGGCGGCGAGGTCCGCACTGCCGAACCGCTGGACAACCTCACCTGCCAGCCGGAAGCTGCCGGGGTTTCTAATCACGCGGACGGTAACCCGCTCGCCTGCCGAAAGGTCTTTCAGGCTGTTGAGCGGCAGCCCGCCGTTATTCCCGACCGACGGGTCATAAAACTGACCGGACGGCTTTTGGTCAGCAATTCCGATCAGCCTGACCGGATCACTCCCCAGCCCGGGCAGGTCAACTTCAGGGTATTTCCCTGAACGGACGACAGTACCAGAGAAAAGCGCGGTACCCTCCCGAACGATCTCCATGACTGTACCTTCCGGGAGCTGTCCGTCTTCATCGGATGCGCGGATGGAAAGCAGGACGGTATCACCGGGGAGGGCTCCGCCCAGTTTGCTGCCGGGGATAAAGATATCCTGCCGGGAGTCATCGGAAGGCCGTGCAAAGGCATAGGTCGATTTCAGGCGGAGGATCTTTGCCTCAACCAGCGGCGCGGCGGATTTACGGACGGGCCTGTCATCTGTTTGAACCAGCCTGCGCCCGGCAGGGGTGACGGAGAAGCGGCCGTCCGAACGGGAAAGAAAGCCGCGTGCAACCGCGCGGCTGATCAGCTGACGGCCAGCGGCACCCTGTAAGCCAGCAGCCTTTTTCAGGCGGGTAAAGGTGACGTTCTGGTTATCGCTGCCGAGGCGGGCAATCATTTGTTTCAGCATCTGGTCGTCACGGGTACCATGACGGGCAGATGTGTGGAGCGGGTGTTTACCTTTATGTTTCATGATACAGCCTCCGTCAAAGGAATAAGGTTTTGGCAATCTTATTGTAACCTTTCCGGGGGATATTATCAAGAGTGAACGAAAAATTCCCACATAAGGGCTTTACAAACAGATAAAAGCGTGGTATAATCAGAAAAATAAATGGGCTTAATGGCAGCAGACACGGGGACAAAGGTTTGCCGCCGGTATAGCAAGGGGGAACCCGGACTTCGCAGGGGTTTTGTTGTACAGGCCCATCGGCCGCCGGTACGTTGGTACCGACGGCCTTTTTACATGCAGCGAATGGCAGATAAGCAAAAGGCGGCTCCCAAAAGGAACCGCCTTATCATGATACACAAATTTAGATTTTACCTGACCGAAACGCCATTGGAATTGATTGCATAGCCATCAATTGTGATATTGACAGCCATAATGCCGGTGGAATAAAAATAATACCATTTTCCCATCCACTCAACCCACTCACTGGCGGCCATTGAGCCATCCTCAGTAAGGTAGTACCATTTTCCGTTGGTCTCCACCCAACTGTCTGTGGCCATCAAGCCATCATCACGATAGTAATATTTTACATCGTCTATAATCTGCCATCCGGTGTGCCGGATATCACCGTTAATGGTCAAATCGCCTTTATTGATCAGTGTTCCATCCTTGATCAGTGTCACACCCGCCGGAACAGTCAAGCTGGCGTTTGCCGGAATCGTGAGCGTTCCATCCTCAGGCAGCAGGAGATCGTGGTTCAGGCTGACACTGCCCGACACCCTGCCGCTTCCGTTTTGCAGCACGAGAGAATTACTGTTGGACCGCAAATCGCCCAAAATCCCATCATATTGACCATTCACAACCAAAACCGCACCAGCCGTCTGATCAGACCCGACGGCAGTACTGACAGCACAGATCCCGTAACTGTCGGTCTCAGCAGTGCCGCCGCTGGCAGTCACCGTCCCGCCATAAACCGTCACCTTGCTGCCGGCACGGATGCCATAGCTGGCCCCCATTCCGCCGGTCACTGTACCGCCGGTTGCGAACAGCTTTCCATCATTAACAGTCACATTGTTGTTGGCAGCGGTGCCATAGCTTTCAAAGCCGGACGCCCCGCCCACAGTACTGAGTGTTCCGCCATCGACAAGTACATTATTATAGCTGTATACACCAAAACTGGCACTCATATTACTAGAAACTGACCCGCCTTCTGCGGTCAAAGTTCCGCCGGAGACCGTCACATCGTCATAGCTGTATACACCAAAGCTGCCGCCCAAAGCATTAGCTGTTTCCCCGCCTCTGGCATTGAGCGTACCATTCTTTACTGTGACACTGCCATCAGAGGAATAAACACCAAAGCTGGCCCCCTCCTGACTGGTGACCAGTCCACCATTTACATTCAGGTTTCCAGCTGAAACCGTTATATCGCCAATAGCAAAAATACCATAGCTGATACCGGAATCTCCCGTCACCTGGGCACCATCGGCATTCAGCGTTCCAGTACTGGTAACAGAAAAGACAAGGTTTCCGGTAGAGTAAACCGCAGAAGAACAACCGGTGCTGTCAGTGACACCCGAAACACTGCATACACCCTTAATCGCGATTGTGAGCCTGGTACCGTCTACATAGATACCCGCACCATTTGGCGTGGCAGGGGCGCCGGTAATATCCACACCATTCAGTGTCAGGGTGAAATTCCCATCATAATATATATAACCGCTGGAAGGCTTATCAAGCGCTGTCCATTTTTTCCATATTCCTTCAGCATTATTTGTGTAGTAACCCTTTGCAGTGATCTGAGTGCCACCCACAATCAACATGCTGACATTTTCTCCACCCGCCGCCAAAGCCGTCACCGGCATCATCAGCACGATCAGGATGCAGAGGAGGGCGGAGACCAGTTTTCTTGTCTTCATATATAAAATAAAACCTCCTTTGTCATGACGCGCAGACAGTAAAAAGCGACAGGCTGGCGCAGGTATACTATATTAAAATTTTCCCACAAATGATAAAATCTGTCAAGGGGGTTTTGCAGACTTTCTTACAGAAAACCAGACGGGGGAAAAAGCCTACCATTAAATAGCCGCAAGGAATGCGTCGACAGCTGAATCCTTTGTTGCCCAAGAGGTGACAAGGCGGATGCAGGCCATCCCGTTTTCTTCCGACTGTACCTCAAATGCGAAATCAGCGGCGAGTTTTTCAACAAGCTCTGACGGGAAGATGGGGAAAATCTGGTTGGTCGGAGACTCGACCAGCAGCCGATAGCCTTTGGCGATAATTCCTGCCTGAAGCCGTGCGGCGAGGGTATTTGCATGCCGGGCGGCGGTGAACCAGAGATCATCGGTGAACAGAGTTGCGAACTGTACCCCAAGCAGGCGTCCTTTTGCGAGCATACCGCCATGCTGTTTCAGGCCGTAGCGGAAATCAGGTTTCAATTCGTCGTTGACAATAACCAATGCTTCCCCGAAGAGAGCGCCGTTTTTGGTACCGCCGATGTAGAAAGCGTCGCACAGCCTGGGCAGGTCCTCAGGCGCGACATCATTTGCAGGAGAGGTCAGCGCACTGGCCAGCCGCGCGCCGTCCAGATAGAGGTATAACCCCAGTTCACGGCAGCAATCGTGCAGCGCGGTCAGCTGGGCTTTGGAATAGATTGTGCCGACCTCAGTCGAATCGGAGATATAGACGAGCTTTGCCTTTACCATATGTTCACTGTCATGCACAGCGACGATATCCCGCACCATCTCAGGAGTGAGGATGCCGTCAGGGGCGCAGGCGGTCAGGACCTTGTGACCAGTTGCCTCAATCGAGCCGGTTTCATGGGTAGCGATATGGGCGAGATGGGTACCGACAGCCGCTTCCCAGGGGCGGAGGAAAGCGGAGATCGCGGTCTGGTTGGTCTGGGTACCGCCGACGAGGAAATGAACGTCAGCATCGGGACAGCCGAAGACCGCGCGGATTTTATTGGCGGCATCACGGCAGTATTCATCCTCACCGTAGCCGGTAGTAGCCTCGAAGTTGGTTTTAGTCAGTGCGTCGAGCACCTCCGGCAGACAGCCTTCGGAGTAATCGTTTTTCAGGTAAATCATTGCAGTATCTCCTTATATAAATATATATATCCTTATTTTATCGCCCCACCCCCCATTTGTCAAGGCGGCGATCGGCGGCGTTCCGACCGCCTCGATTGTGGAAGTAACAGCCTTTGCCAACGCGCCGGGTGGCGTGTCGCCACGGACTTGTTCGCGTTGGTCGCCCGCGAAGCGCATACATGCGCTACCGACGGGCTCGGTCGTGAAAATAACAGCCTTTGCCAACGCGCCAGGTGGCGTGTCGCCACGGACTTGTTCGCGATGGTCGGCCACGTTCCGATGGCCTCGATTGTGGAAATAACAGCCTATGCAAACGCGCCGGGTAGGCAGTTGGTAACGAAAAGCACTTTCTAATGGAAGTAATGACAGAAAAGTTTTACTCAATTTTTTTCAAAAAATTGCGGGGTCCAGCGGGCAGAGCCCCTGGTCGCCCGTCGCAACGGGCGAAATCCCCTTCCCAAAAATAAGCTCAGCAAGGGGTAGCCCAATGCCCGCAGGCATTGGGCGTAGGGGACGCATAGCAAGGGCGTCCCTTATGGGAAAAGTCCGCTCGATGCGGGCTTTTCCCATAAACGAGCGAGGACAACAGTTCCGTCTTACCCGTTCAGGTGGGACTACGTGGGGCGGCACGCCGCTGACAGGTTTTCACCCGTTTCCCCTCTCAAACTGTCCGGTGGACAGTTTGAGACGATACAGCTTGCCGACGCTGCCCTGATGCCAATGCTGTACCATGCTTTTTGTGGTTAGCAGACAAACGTTGCTTCGCCGTTCGTTTACTCCTTCCGTCACCGCTGACACGGCGACACCTCCCTCAGGAGGGAGGCTTTGGGGGAGTACCGGTGCTGCAACTTTGCCGATGTGACACTACGCTTAACTGTCCAGCAGACGCAGGTCATTTTACCAATACCAACATGGTTGTGTGTTCAGAGATAAAAGGAGGGATATATTGGAAGAACTGGGGGGAATCATTGTTTCCACAGTCGGGCTGGTGGGAAGCATCTGCGCGGTTGCGTTCGGGTGGGCAGCCTGGCGGCGGAATGAAAAACAGGACAACCGTTCCGGTGCCCGGGAGGATGGCCAGCTGATCAGCGATATCGGCTATATCAAGTCGGGTGTCGATGATCTCAAACGCCGTCTGGAACGGCAGGAAGCAACCAATATGGAATTTGCATCCCGGCTGTCCCGGGTCGAGTCCAGCGCTTCTCAGGCACATAAACGTATAGATGAACTTGCACACGGTTCCCGGTGAATGGCAGATCTGTGACCTGCTGTTTACCGGACAGACGCTGACACAACAGAAGGGAGGAACCCATATAATGGAAATGGTATGGAATCTGGTGATGGCGGCGGCAGTCGTCATCCTGACCCGCTATCTGGTCCCATGGCTCAAAGCCCAGCTGGACGCCAGAAACGAGACTGCACTGATCGAAAAGATCGAGCAGTATGTCACCGCCGCTGAACAGCTGATTCAGGGAACTTGCCGCGGGGTGGAAAAGCTGTCCTATGTCGAAGGACTGCTGGAGGAAGACGGCGTTCCGGTTACCGCGCGTATCCGTGCGCTGATCGAAGCCGCTGTCGCCAGACTCTGCCGCAAATAAAGGGGGAATGCCCGGATGGGTTATACACGCGTTGGACTGGACGTGTCCAAACATCAGGGGAATATCGACTGGTCAAAGGCTGCTGCCGGACAGGATTTTGTCATCATCCGTGCAGGGTACGGCCGCTTCGCCAATCAGGAAGACCCCTGTTTTAAAAAGAACATCGAAGGAGCATTTTCGGCAGGACTGCCGGTCGGTGTATACTGGTACTCTTACGCCGCGACTGAGGCCGAGGCACGGCAGGAGGCAGAAGTCTGCCTGTCGGTCATCGCTCCTTACCGCGATAAGATCACACTGCCGGTCTTTTTCGATCAGGAGTATGAGCCGAGTATTATCGCTGCGTCAAAAGCGGTGCGGACTGCCTGCTGCGTTGCTTTCTGCAAGGCAGTCGAAGCGGCTGGCTATCGTCCCGGCATGTATGCTTCGCTCGACTGGCTGCAAAATAAGATCACCCTTTCTTCACTCCCGGAGGATACGGTCGTATGGTGCGCCCGCTATTCGGATACTGCGCCCGGTATTGCCCATACCGTCTGGCAGTATTCCAGCACCGGTAAGGTGTCCGGTATCTTCGGCAATGTTGACCTTAACCGTGCGGAGGAATCTCTTCTCGGGGAGAAGCTGCGCTGGGAGAAGACAGAAAAGGGCTGGATTTACGGCAGCTATAAAAATAAATGGGCAAAAATCGACGGGTACTGGTATTGGTTTAATGCCGACGGCATTGCAGTCACCGGCTGGGTAGAAGTTAAGGGAAAATGGTATTATTTCCTGACCCTGGCAGACGCGCGGAAGACCGGTTATAAGGAATGCGCCTGCATGGAAATCAGCGATTAATCGTTTTGTGTAACTGGGCTCCGGCTTCGGCCGGGGCTCGTTTTTTCTATATAGGCAAAGCAAAACCCCCGGGATTTCATATCGGAAATCCCGGAGGTTATCTATACATTGCTTCATAGGACGGCCTGATATTCAATCAGTCGACAAAAGTCTCACCTGATGCGAATTGCCAGATACGACCACCCAGCTGTTCAATATCCGAATGTACACCTTTTTCGAGAAGTGCGGCTATTTGATTGCATTCTTCTACTGAGTGGATTTGATAGCTGCGGTATTCCGGACGGGCTGAATCCTCATAATCGGCAGCTGCC
Organism: Candidatus Faecivivens stercorigallinarum; assembly: GCA_018715465.1. Taxonomy (GTDB): domain Bacteria; phylum Bacillota; class Clostridia; order Oscillospirales; family Ruminococcaceae; genus Faecivivens; species Faecivivens stercorigallinarum. Next base: position 8,564 of record DVLN01000066.1, read on the forward strand.
AAAAGGAACAGAACACCATTATTATATTGCCGAATCTGCCCTGACCAGTAATCGGTAATAATGGTTGTGTCTCCCTGTACCTGAACGAGAAGGCTCTGCCAATAGTAGTTAGTGCCCCATTCATCCGTCTGGATATCGCGTGCTTCGGTCAGATCGACAGACGAATAATCGTAGTACCGGCAATCCCGATAGCGGCTGTATATCTGCCAGCGGTCGAACCCGAACCGGCAGAGCAGCGTGACAGCAACACCACAGATAAACCCGAGTATAATCCAAAGCAGCTGTTTTTTCGTCATGGGGATACACCTCTTCCGATTGATGATAAAAAAGCCGCAGCCCTGCTGTAATTCTGACAGCAAGGCCGATAGGCAGGCAGACCGCCGGTAAATTAATCCATGCGGTTATATGATATTTTAGCGGGTAGCGTCGAGAGCCTGCTTGAGGTCAGCGATGATCTCGTCGACATTTTCCAGACCGACCGACAGACGGATCAGGTCAGGACCGACACCGGCTGCAACCAGTTCCTCGTCGTTCATCTGACGGTGGGTCGAGCTGGCAGGGTGGAGAACACAGGTGACCGCGTCGGCAACATGCGTCTCAATCGAGCCGAGCTTGAGGTGTTTCATAAAGGTTTCAGCTGCTTTTCTGCCGCCTTTGACGCCGAAGGAGATAACGCCGCAGGTGCCGTTCGGCATCATCTTTTTGGCGATTTCGTAGTATTTGTCGCCGGGCAGGCCGGGGTAGGTAACCCAGGTGACCTGCTCGTTGTCATGCAGGAATTCGGCGACCTTCTGCGCGTTGGCAACGTAACGGGGCATACGGACAGCCAGGCTTTCCAGGCCGAGGTTGAGCAGGTAAGCGTTGTGGGGCGACTGGATCGAACCAAAGTCACGCATCAGCTGTGCGGTAGCCTTGGTGATGAACGCGCCTTCTTTTCCGAAACGCTCTGCATAGACAACCCCGTGGTAGCTCTCGTCGGGGGTGGTCAGGCCGGGGAATTTATCGGCATGCGCCATCCAGTCAAACTTGCCCGCGTCAACAATTGCGCCGCCGACGGTGGCTGCGTGGCCGTCGATATACTTGGTGGTCGAATGGGTGACGATATCCGCGCCCCATTCAATCGGGCGGCAGTTGATGGGGGTGGGGAAGGTATTGTCGATGATCAGCGGGACGCCGTGTTCATGGGCAACCTTTGCAAAGAGCGGGATATTGAGGACAGTCAGCGCAGGGTTGGCGATGGTTTCACCAAAGACAGCTTTGGTGTTGGGCTTAAAAGCGGCGGCCAGTTCTTCCTCGGTGCAGTCGGGGGAAACGAAGGTAAACTCAATGCCCATCTTCTTCATCGTGACAGCAAACAGGTTGAAGGTGCCGCCATAGATGGAGGATGCGGAGACAACATGATCACTGCAGTTTGCGATATTGAAGATAGCATAGAAGTTGGCAGCCTGGCCGGAGGAGGTCAGCATGCCGGCGGTACCGCCCTCAAGTGCAGCGATTTTTGCTGCAACGTAGTCATTGGTCGGGTTCTGGAGACGGGTATAGAAGTAGCCGTTTGCTTCGAGGTCAAACAGCTTGCCCATTTCCTCACTGGTTTCATAGGGGAAGGTAGTCGACTGAATGATCGGTACCTGTCTGGGTTCACCGGATTTGGGAATATAGCCGGTATGAAGGCATTTGGTTTCGAGTTCCATTGCAAAACTTCCTTTCTTTTTGTGTATGGATATATGGCCAGACAGCATGGAAGGTGCTGTCGGACTGACAGAAAATCAACAGGGGTTATAGTGGGAGGTAACGTATATAGGTTGTACCGTCCCAAACTGTCCACCGGACAGTTTGGGAAAGATAACGGGTTGATAATCGCTGCCGCCGTGCCGGCCCACGTAGTCCCACCTGACTGCATAAGCCGGGTGTACTGTCCTCGCACGTTTATGTTGAAAGCCCGCATCGAGCGGACTTTCAACATAGGAAGACCCCTTGCAAGGGTCTTCCCACGGGTCCATACACTGCGGTGTATGGACCCTCCCTGTCCTGTGCTTGTTTTGGGGAAAGAGATTTCGCCCGTTGCGACGGGCGACCAGGGACTCTGCCCACTGGACCCCGCAAGCCTTTGAAAAGGCTTGACCTAAACTTTTAATTCACTGATTCCGTAAAAAAGTGCTTACCGTTACTCACTGTCTACCCGGCGCGTTTGCAAAGACTGTTATTTCCACAATCGAGGCGGTCGGAACGCCGCCGAACAACGCGAACAAGTCCGCGGCGACTCGCCGCTTAGTAGCGGTAATCAGTGACGCGTTTGGTCTTCTTTTCGCTGCGGGGGAGGGTGCCGACCGGAACGATGTTGACCTTGGGTGTGACGCCGATACGGGACTTGATCTGCTCCTGAATGGTTCTGGCGAGGTTTTCAAACGAATAGTTGTAGTCCGCCTCGACCGTCATCATCATGACGTCTTTATTCGTATTTTCGTCCCAGCCGAGCGCGATCGCGTATTCGCTGGATACACCCGGAATCGCGCGGAGCACTTCTTCGACCTGTGCGGGGAACATGTTGACCCCGTGAACCTTGAACATGTCGTCGCTGCGTCCCTTGATGATGTCGATTCTCGGGTACTTGCAGCCGCACTTGCATTCGCCGGGGATAATTCTCGACAGGTCATGGGTTCTGAACCGGATGAGCGGCGCGCCTTCCTTGACCAGTGTAGTCAGGACAATCTCGCCTTCTTCGCCGTCCGGGACAGGTTTACCGGTGACCGGGTCGACAACCTCCAGATAGACATAATCGTCCCAGTAGTGGATGCCGTCTTCCGCGTCGCAGCTGATGCCGATGCCGGGGCCGTACACTTCGGTCAGTCCGTAGATGTCATACAGCGTGATGCCCAGCTCGGATTTGATACGGGCACGCATCTTGTCGCCCCAGCGTTCGGAGCCGATGACGCCTTTTTTCAGGGCGATTTTGTCTTTCAGCCCGCGCTTTGCGACCTCTTCAGCCAGCAGCAGAGCGTAAGACGAAGTTGCCGAGATAACCGTCGACTGCAAATCGACCATCATTTGCAGCTGTTTTTCGGTATTGCCCGGCCCCATCGGAATAGCCATCGCGCCAAGTTTTTCCGCGCCCAGCTGGAACCCGATACCGGCTGTCCACAGCCCGTAACCGGGGGTAATCTGGATACGGTCAAGTTTGCCGATACCCGCGATTTCATAGCACCGCGCGAACATGGTTGCCCAGTCGTCGACGTCCTTTGCGGTATAGGGAATGATGACCGGTTTGCCGGTCGTGCCGGAAGAAGAGTGGATGCGGACGATCTCGCTGTCGGGAACCGCCTGAATTCCCAGGGGATAAGCGTTGCGGAGGTCGTCTTTGGAGGAGAAGGGGAGCTTCTCGAAATCTTCCTGCGAATGGATACCGTCGATACCCAGATCACGATACATCTTTCCATAATAACTGTCGGTACCGATCAGCCGCTGGATCTGCTGGTTGATCAGTTCGAGTTGTTTACTGTTCAGCTGCAAAAAAATCACCTGCTTTTTGTAAAATCATATCCTGTCCGGTGAAACTGTCACCGGGTTGATGCAATGTTTCAACAGTCCGGGAAGGCTTACATCCCTTCGATGCTGTTATAGTAGTCGATACCAATTTTGAGGGCTTTGGCGTTGATTTCGCGGAACTTTTCCGGCACCCGGCTTTCGACCGACTGACGGACAATCTCTTCCGGCAGCCCGGTCACACCGGCCGCGACTGCAATCCCCAGCATCACGACGTTAAAATATCGGACCGACCCGAGCGGCGCGCAAAGCTCTGCCGGGTTCGCAGTAATCACCTTTTTGACCCGCGTTTTCAGAAACTCCAGCATCGGTCCCGCCTGATAACTTCCGCCCGACAACGACGCAGTGACCGGCATGACCGGCTGGCTGCTGACAATGACGGTACCGTTTTGATTCAGCAGCGGCAGATTGCGCACCGCCTCGGCCGGTTCAAATGCCAGCATCAATTCTGCACATCCGCTTGGAATCAGCGGGGAATAGCTCTCACCAATGCGGACATGGCTTGTAACCGAGCCGCCGCGCTGGGCCATACCGATTGTCTCAGCGGAATGGACGGTTTCACCCGCAGCCATCGCCGAAGCAGCCAGCAGCTTGGATACCAAAACAATACCCTGACCGCCGACGCCGCAGAGAAGAATATCCTTGTTCATTTTCCGTCCCTCCTTAAACCTTAATCGCACCGGTCGGGCAGATCTGTGCACACAGCCCGCAGCCGTTGCAGAGACTGCCGTCGACTGCGACCTTCCCGTCTCGGATTACCAGGCCGGGGCAGCCGATCTCGCGGATACATTTCTTGCACTGGACGCATTTTTCACTGATTTCAGCCGGTTTTCCGGGCTTAACGCCAGCAATGCACGGACTGCGGAAGATGACCGCGGTCACACCATCGGTTTCGGCGCAATCTTTGACCGCTTCCACCGCTGCTTTCAGGTCAAGCGGATTGACGACGCGGATTTTGCTGACGCCCATCCCTTCCAGAATCTTTACCGGGTCGATCTTGGCGACGATATCGCCCATCATCGTTTTACCGGTGCCGGGGTGGGGCTGGTGGCCGGTCATTGCAGTGGTCGAGTTGTCCAGCAGGACGAGTACCATCTGCGCATTGTTGTACAGCGCGTTGACAACGCCGGTCATGCCCGACGCAAAGAAGGTCGAGTCACCGATAAACGCAAAGTTGACGCTGCCAGGGTTTGCCCAGTGCAGCCCCTGTGCCATCGTCACGCCTGCCCCCATGCACAGACAGGTGTCGACCATGTCCAGCGGCATTGCGTTGCCCAGCGTATAGCAGCCGATATCGCCGCAGAAGTTGGCTTTTTTGCCCTTCATCGCAACTTTAACCGCATAGAAGGAGGCGCGGTGAGGGCATCCGGCACAGAGTACCGGCGGACGGACCGGCAGAGCGGGTGCGTCGGTCATATCGACCGGCTGACTGCCCGCCAGATCGGCGCCGATAAACGCTGCAACGATCTTCCGCAGGGAATCGGTTGAGTTTTCGCCCGCGTGGGGGACATCGCCCGTCCGTTTGCCGCGGATGTTCAGGGGCAGATGATGGACGCCGGCGAGCTTCATCACCGATTCTTCGAGATAGGGGGAAAGCTCTTCGACACAGAGCAGCTCCTTCACGCCGTCCAGCGCTTTCAGCAGAAATTCTTCCGGCATCGGGAAGGGGGTACCCACCCGGATCAGCTTAACGTCAGTCCCATTGACAATTTCTTTCAGATAGGCATAGCTGACGCCGCCGGTCAGGATGGCCTTGTCCGTGTTTTCCGCGCCCTCGACGGTATTGTACCGATAACCGGAAAATTCCCGTCCAAGTTCCGGGTTGCGTGTCTCAATCCGCACATGGTTTAAATAGGACGACCGCGGGAAGATGACCCAGCGGGCGGTATTTTTTTCAAACCCGGGAGCGGGTTTGGGGGAGAACTGTTCCGGGATTTCGACTGCCGCATATCCGTGACAGACTCTGGTTGTCGGACGGAAGAGGACGGGGGTATGGTATTTTTCCGAGCATTCAAACGCATCCTGAATCATCTGAAAAGCCTCTTCAGGGGTCGCCGGGTCAAATACCGGAATGCGGGCGAATTCCGCGAAACGCCTGGTATCCTGTTCGGTCTGGGAGGAGATCGGGCCGGGGTCATCAGCGGAGACAACGACCAGACCGCCTTCGACGCCGACATACGCCAGGCTCATCAGCGGGTCAGACGCGACGTTCAGGCCAACCTGCTTCATCGTTACGAGGGAGCGCATCCCTGAGTAACTGGCAGCGGCTGCTACTTCGAGGGCGGCCTTTTCGTTGACCGACCATTCGATATGTACCGAACCGTCGTTCCATTTGGCGGCGGTTTCGATGATTTCAGAAGATGGCGTGCCGGGGTAGCCCGCAATCAGACCGACACCGGCGGAAAGGGCGCCGAGGGCGATAGCCCCGTTGCCCATCAGATATTCCTGTTTCATAATTTATCACCTGACTCGAACGTAAAGAAGATTGTGCATATACATTTCCCATCTGTTTGACCGACGCGCAGAGGCGGAATGCTTCCGCTGCCTTGATCGCGATGGTCGCCCGCGAAGCGCATATATGCGCTATCGACGGGCTCGGTTGTGAGAATAACAACCTTAGCGAACGCGCCGGGTAGATAATGCGATATTCAACTGCTTCATAGAGCAATTCGCACAATGTGGGGACGATAATGATATAAAAGTTTAGGTCAAGCCTTTTCAAAGGCTTGCGGGGTCCAGCGGGCAGAGCCCCTGGTCGCCCTCCGCAGAGGGCGAAATCCTTTCTCCAAACAAAGATCAGGAGAGCTCGAGAAACCTATCAAGGGGTTCTCGTTTGGAAAAGGCCCGCTCGATGCGGGTCTTTTCCAATAATCGCGAGGACAGCAATTCCGACTTAGCTGCTCAGGTGGAACTACGTGGGCCGGCACGGCGCTAACAAATTATTGACCGCTGCCCCTCTTTGACTGTCCGGTGGACAGTCAAAGACACTCAAAGCCTACAACGACCTGCGTTTGCCTTGCATAGCTGTAAGAAAATACTATAATATACAAAGACAGGCGACCGATTGATACCGGCCGCCCGGGGTTGCATTGCTATAAAGATACCAATTATGCTCTCCGACAACAAAGCAAAAACTTTCAGCCGCGACCACTCAGTTGACGTTTCGCTTAACCGAGCCTGTCGGAACGCAGGCGAACGACGCGAACTGTCCGCCCGGACACCGGGCTTAGATGCGTTCAGCGACCAGATCGCCCATTTCGGAGCAGGAGACTTTTGTTTTGCCTTCGCTCATGATATCGGTGGTACGGTAACCAGCGTCGAGGACGTCGTTGACAGCTTTTTCGACCGCGTCGGCTTCAGCGGGCATATCGAACGAATACCGCATCATCATAGCTGCCGACAGGATGGTGCCGATCGGGTTTGCGATGTTCATTCCTGCGATATCGGGTGCAGAACCGTGAATCGGCTCATACATACCTCTTGTGCCGTCGCCGAGGGATGCCGAAGCCATCATGCCGATGGAGCCGGTGATCATCGACGATTCGTCCGACAGAATATCACCAAACAGATTCTCGGTCACAACCGTGTCAAACTGGGAAGGATTGCGGACCAGCTGCATTGCTGTATTGTCGACCAGGATGTCCTGATAGTTGACGTCGGGGTTCTGCTCAGCCAGTTTGTGCATCGTCTTTCTCCACAGACGGGAGGAGTCGAGGACATTTGCCTTGTCAACCGAATGGAGCTTGCCGCCGCGTTTGCGTGCAGTTTCGAAAGCGACTCTGCCGACCCGTTCGATCTCATGTTCGGCATAGGTCATATCGTCATGCGCGACCAGTTCACCGTTTTCCTCGACGGTCTTGTGTTCGCCGAAATATGCGCCGCCGATCAGCTCACGAACCATCATCAGATCAATGCCCTGCGCGACGATCTCAGGACGGAGCGGGGAAGCGTCAGCCAGCTGGGGGAACAGCTTTGCGGGGCGTAGGTTGGCGTACAGTCCCATTGCCGAGCGGATGGAGAGCAGCGCCGCCTCAGGCCGAATCTCTTTTGCCACGCCGTCCCATTTGGGGCCGCCGACCGCGCCGAGCAAAACCGAGTCACAGTTCAGGCACTTGTCGAGCGCTTCCTCAGTCAGGCTGCGGCCGTAAGCGTCAATTGAGCAGCCGCCCGCGAGGATGTCCTGGTAATGGAAGGTATGGCCGAATTTTTCGGCGACCTTGTCCATGACCTTGATTGCTTCATTGACGATTTCCGGGCCGATGCCGTCGCCGCGGATAACGGTGATCGTTTTTTCCATGATGGATGTCATTCCTTTCGATTGGGTTCTATTATATAGGAAGAAAGTCAGGATTCCCCGGCAGGTTCCCCGAACAGCCGGTCAAAGATTGCCCGTCCTGCACCGGTGCGGAAGATATTATTTCGGGCCTGCCTTTTTGCTTCTGCCGAAGCCTGTCCCTCATCGAGGTTGACCAGAAAGTCGGCTTCAACCAGAATCCGATAGTCCATTCCGACAATATCGGTATAGGTATGGTGATGGGCGATCAGCCAGCAGACCCGGTCGATCAGCTCCCGATCAAACCCAAGTGCCGTCAGCATTTTTTCAGCGACAGGCGGTCCCTCGATCTGTTGATGTTCACCAGCCGAACTGCCGTACTTTTCCAGAGACGGTTTGATTCCAATATCATGCGTCAGCGCAGCGGCCGTCAGCACCGTCATTCGTTTTTCGTCCAGCCCTTCCATTTCAGCGATTGTCCGGGCATAGGCGGTAACCTTGAGAAGGTGGTTGATGCGGTGGGGGCAGCCCGACTCATAGTCAATCATCTTCATCGTCAGCAGGGTGAGTTTGTCCATAACCAGCGGGTCCTTTCCGATATGACAGGATGGGGGAGACCTGTCGGAAACTCCCCCATGCAACTTTTTTCTTTATTATAACGTTTTTGGACAGATTTGTCTACAATTTATCTGCATTTTTATCCGAAAAACGCAGGAGAATTGCATTTTTCTTTCATCTTCCGATCATTTTGCCGCCTGTGCCCGGTTGATTGCCGAGAAGAGAGCCTGAATCGAAGCGCCGATAATGTCGTCCGCAACGCCTGCGCCCCAGGAGACCTTGCCATCCGGCAGGGTGATACCGACATAGGAGACAGCCTGCGAAGACGAACCTTCCTGCAAAGCGTGCTCCGAGTAGGTCAGATTGGAGAACTGGATGCCGAGCTGGGACTTGATCGCGTTGGAAACCGCGTCGAGACGGCCGTTGCCTTTAGCAGTGAGTTCCTTTTCTTCCCCGTTTACCTTGACCGTAACGACGGTGTGGATGTTGGGGGTACGGGTGAAGTGGTAGTCGACCAGCTCAAGAGGCGTGTTGACGTTGATAAACTGGTCATGGAAAGCAGCGAGCACCTCTTCGGGCGCAAGTTCCTTGTGCAGATGGTCGGAAACGCTCTTGATCGCATAGCCGACCACTTCCTTCATCTTGGGCGGCAGCACATAGCCGTAGTTCTGTTCCAGCAGATAGCCGATACCGCCCTTGCCCGACTGGGAGTTGATGCGGATGACGTCGGTCTCGTAGACCCGTCCGACGTCGGTCGGGTCGATCGGCAGATAGGGGACGGTCCAGTGGTCGGGGTCGGTTTCTTCCCGCCACTTCATGCCCTTGGCGATTGCGTCCTGATGGGAACCGGAGAAGGCGGCGAAGACCAGCTTGCCTGCATAGGGCTGGCGTTCATAGACGTGCATCCGGGTAACCCGCTCGTAAACCTCGCAGATATGGGGCATATCGCTGAAATCCAGTTCGGGGTCAACGCCCTGGGAGAACATGTTCATTGCCAGCGTGATGATATCGACGTTGCCGGTTCTCTCGCCGTTGCCGAACAGGGTACCCTCGATACGGTCGGCACCTGCGAGCAATCCGAGTTCCGAGTCAGCGACGGCACAGCCGCGGTCATTGTGGGGATGGAGGGAGACGACGACTGCGTCGCGGTATTTCAGATGGTCGCACATGTACTCGATCTGGTTTGCGTAGACATGGGGGGAAGAAAGCTCGACGGTGACCGGCAGGTTGATGATTGCCTTGTGGTCGGGAGTCGGTTTCCAGATATCGAGGACGGCGTTGCAGACTTCCAGCGCGTAGTCCGGCTCGGTACCGGTGAAGGATTCGGGGGAATACTCAAACCGCAGATCGGTGTCGGAAGTCGCTCTAAATTCCTCTGCGAGATCGTTGAACAGCTTTGCACCGGAAACAGCGATTTCAAGGATTTCCTCTTTGGATTTGCGGAAAACCTGCTGACGCTGTGCATAGGAGGTCGAGTTGTAGAGGTGGACAACCGCCTTTTTGACGCCGCGCAGGCATTCAAAGGTCTTGCGGATGATGTGTTCGCGCGACTGGGTCAGCACCTGGATGGTGACGTCGTCAGGGATCAGGTTCTGCTCAATCAGGGCGCGGAGGAATTCATATTCGGTTTCGCTTGCAGCCGGGAAGCCGATTTCGATTTCCTTGAATCCGACCTGCACCAGCAGTTTGAAGAACTCGAGCTTTTCTTCAAGGCTCATCGGGATGATCAGCGACTGGTTGCCGTCCCGGAGGTCGACCGAGCACCAGACAGGTGCTTTTTCGATGTGGTCTTTTGTCATCCAGCGTGCGGGTGCATTTGCGACCGGGTAATACTGACGGGTGTACTTCTGATAGTTTTTCATGATGACCGTTCCTCTCTGTTGTATCAGTAAATCGAATGAATATACACATTTTTTTGACAGGCACCGGGTAGGGTATTGTGTAACAATAAAAAAAGCTCCCGTTTCCACCCCGCAACCATCGTGCGGATAAAGGAAACGAAAGCTGAAGACTTCCGCGGTACCATTCCCATTGGCGGCAGATAAACTGCGCGCCCACTTTCAGCATCGGCCGTATACAAACGGCGAATACCAATCCCTGTAACGGGAGAATCCCGTCCCGTCCTACTGCGGATAAACTCCTTTTCGGCGGGCTGCTCAGGAGCCAGCTGTCCGAACCCCAATACCGCCTTGCACCAACCGGCGGCTCTCTGAAAACTGGGAGAGGGGACGTCATCTCCATCACTGCGTTTATCATTGTTGTAGTCATTATAGCTGAAAAGAGCGGGTTTGTCAAGCACATTTTTACGATTTTCCAGAGGGCTTGTTGTCTCGGGCACTGGGTAGCCATCCGCGGGTGGCAGCCAACCGCAGGTGGCAGCCAACCGCAGGTGGTATCATGAAATGACTGAGCGTTTAGAGCGTGGCAGAATATGGGCATTTAGTCCGTGGCGACACGCCACCCATCGCGAACAAGTCTGCCCGGACACCGGGCCGCCGGTAAACTTAGTGTAACGATTGTATGAAAACGCTTGACGGAAGGGTGGGGGAATATTACAATAAAGTTGTAAAAAAGTTTGCTTGGATTACGCCGGTAAATGCCCGGCAGAAAGGATGACAGACGATGGGAAAACTGATCGGTATCGACCTTGGGACAACAAAATCCTGCGCGGCGGTATATCAGAATGGTGCGCCGGTGCTGATTCCCAACCGGGAAGGCAGCCGGATGACGCCCTCGGTTGTCGTCTTTGCGGGAAATAAACGGCTGGTCGGCCAAGCGGCGGTCCGTCAGGCTGAGAGCCAGGCGCAGCGCGACCCCGGACGGACGGTCCGTTCAATCAAACGTGAGATGGGAACCTCTGCACGTGTACGAATAGACGGTCATCTGTATTCTCCGCCTGAAATCTCCGCTATGATCCTCCGCCAGCTGCGGGAGGATGCGGAAGAATACCTCGGCGAACCAGTCGAAGCGGTGCTGACCGTCCCCGCCTACTTTACCGATGCCCAGCGGCAGGCGACCCGTGATGCGGCGACGATTGCCGGGTTGACGGTGCGGCAGATTATCAACGAACCGACCGCAGCGGCGCTGGCGTTCGGTGTCAACCACGAACCGGTCTCCCGCGTAATGGTCTATGATCTGGGCGGCGGGGCGCTGGATGTGTCGGTGCTGGACGTGCGGGATAAACAGATCAAGGTCCTTGCGACGGCGGGGAACAGCCGCCTGGGCGGGGATGATATCGACCGGGTCTTCTGCGAACTGCTGATGCGGAGGGCATTTGCTGCCTGCGGCCGTGACCTGTCCGGTGACCCACGGGCTGTCCAGCTGCTCAGCCGCGCGGCTGAAAAGGCAAAGATCGCGCTGTCCTCTGAAACAGAGACAAAAGTTTCGGTGCAGCTGCCGACAGGCGGAAAAGATTTCTTTCTGTTTGAGACGGTGGTCACCCGGCAGGAATTTGAACAGCTGATCCGTCCGCTGATCGAAATGACAATGGAACCGGTTCGACAGGTGCTGGCCGACTCCCACCTGCGCCCGGAAGAGATCGGGAAGGTGCTGATGGTTGGCGGATGTACCCGCATACCGGCAGTGCGCAACAGTTTGCGGCTGCTGATGGGACAGGAACCGTTTACCGGGGATGACCCGGACGGCTGTGTCGCGGCCGGTGCGGCACTGTGGGCGGCAGCACTGGCGGGAGAGCTGAACGGCCCGACGCTTTTGGACGTTGCGCCGCTGACGCTGGGAATTGAGACGATGGGCGGGGTGTTCTCGCCGATTATTCCCCGCAATACAACGATTCCGGTCAGAAAGACGGCTGTTTATACAACTGCCGCCAACTTCCAGACCTCGGTCGAGATCAAGGTCTATCAGGGCGAGCGGCAGATGACCCGCGGCAACCGGCTGCTCGGCTGCTTCAAACTGACTGGCCTCAAACGTGCACCCCGCGGGATGGTGCAGATTGCAGTAACCTTTGCAATCGACGCGAGCGGGATGGTACAGGTGACCGCTCGTGACCTTGCGACCGGCCGTACACAGGATATTGTGATTACAGCTTACGGCAACCTTTCCCGTCAGGAGGTCGAACGGGCGGTCCGGGATGCGCAGATGTATGCGCGGGAGGACCACGCCCGCAAACAGCTTGCCGCCAGCCGTGACGCAGCCGAAGCATTGCTGGGGCAGCTGGGCGAACTGCGGCGGCGGGAGCTTCCGCGGGAGGACCGGCGCAAGCTGGATGAAGCAGAAAAGCGGCTACGCCGGGCGATGAAGGGACAGGACGCGGAAAATATTCGCCGGGCAGGTGATCTGTTGTCAGATGAGATCAACCGGATGTTCTATCTCTATTGAAAAAAGATGCCCGGTGGACAGCGAGGAGGAGAGACGGATGGGGCTGTTAAAAAGGACAGCGAAACTGATAGCCTGGCTGATTACCGGCGCGGTTGTACTCGCAGTTGTCGCGGGTACGGCGGTAGCGGGGGTGTTTGCCTGGAAAGGCTATAACATGTACTGCGATGCGGTGGAACAGACTCCTGTTGCCGACAAGATCGCGTCGATTCAGCAGACCGAAGGGTATGTCTATTATGACGAGCTGCCGACAATTTATATTGATGCGGTGATCTCGGTCGAGGACAAGCGGTTTTTCAGCCATGGCGGGGTTGATCCGCTGGCGATTGTTCGTGCGGCGTTCAACGACCTGCGGACGCTGTCGTTTGTCGAAGGGGGCAGCACGATCACCCAGCAGATCGCGAAAAACGAATATTTCACCCAGGAAAAAAAGATGGAACGGAAATTTGCCGAGGTCTTTGTCGCGTTTGATCTGGAGGCGGCCTGCACCAAGGAAGAGATTTTCGAGATGTATGTCAATACCATCTATTTTGGCAGCGGTTATTATGGGATTCGCGAGGCGGCGATGGGGTACTATGGTGTCGAACCGTCCGAGCTGACCGACTGGCAGTCGGTCATGCTGGCAGGGCTGCCCAATGCACCGTCAGCTTATTCTCCTGACGTAAGCCCAGAGCTTGCCACCCAGCGGATGGCTCAGGTACTTGACCGGATGGTGGAATGTAAAAGGATCACCAGCGCGGAAGCTGATGCGCTGCTGGCTGAACAGGCGGCGGAAAATTGAATATTGGTGCGGGGGCTGTTTTTACCAAACGGCCCCTGTTTTTTGTGTCATTTTCTAAATTGTATTTTTATGCAGTTGATTTTTTGCACATTTTTTCGGATATTGCAAATACTGGATAAAATGATAATATAGCCTTGATATTTTATTGAATAGGGGCGAAAATATGTTAAAAAAATTAAAATTTGCAGGTAAGCTGGCCGCTGTTCTGCTGCTGGTGGTCCTGCTGCTGGCCGCCGGCTGCTTTGGCGTCTGGAAGTATCTGGGGAAGGGCTCAAGGCAGAACGGGACTATACCCCCGCGGACCCGCTGTTGCTGGTCAACCCCTACGGCACCAATACGACCGGACTGTACATCTATTTTGATACCGACCAGCCGGTTACCGTCCGCTATACCATCCATGCCGACGGCTACCCGGATTTTTCCCGGACACTCAACGGCAGCCCGTCGCTTGAACATGAGTATCAGATCATCGGGATGGTGCCTTCCGCCCTTAACACCATCACCCTTGAGCTGATGGATGAATCGGGAGAGGTCATTCAGCAGTGTTCGTTTGAACAGCAGGCTCCAGCGCTGCTCCGCGGCGAGTCCTTCACCACCCTGACAGTGGAGGAGGGAACCAGTACCCAGGAGCTTGGGGACACCTTGTATACGATGTTGGGGCCGCAGGATAAGGCGACCTTTACCTACCAGCCCTACACCTGCGCATATGACGCGGCGGGTGTTGCCCGGATGGAGATTCCGCTGGTCAACTACCGGACCGAGCGGCAGACCTTTGCCAACGACCTGATGTATTACAACATCTCCTACAACACGATTGTTGGAGTCAATTCGCTTGGAAAGATGGTCGAACGGTTTGACCTGAACCACTACAGCATGCACCACGACTACACTCTCGGCGGTGATAACGACCTGCTGGTGCTGGCGACCCGCGACGATGACATTACGACCGAAGACCGGATTGTCCGGGTCGACCTTGCAATCTGCTGGGGCAGGTCGTATGATTTCTCAGCCGACCCCTGCTATTGGGACACCGGGTACGACTGGTTTGAGGATGCGATCGGCAACGCGGGGACACCGGAACTGAATTCCTACTACTATAAATATCTGGTGGATGAAAATGCTGGGACCTTCTCACTGGTTGAGTCGATTCCCGTATCCTATTCCGGGTACATCAGCTCGGTCGAGGATATCGGCAGCACCAAGGTAATTTGCAGCGGCATTGCGACTGAAACGGTGATTCTCGATGAGAATAATGAGCTGATCCAGTCGATGACCTCGGATTATGATTACTGGTGGTACCGTGTTTTCGGGTATGATTACAGCGGATTCTGGTTTGCATAACCGGCTAAAACAGCAAAAGATGAACGGCCAATCGGAAGTTTCCCGCTTCCGATTGGCCGTTTTTGCAGAGATCTGCATGTTTTCTGGAACTTTTTTCCAAATTGCCGATTGACCCGGACAGAATTCCATCCGTCCGCCAACCTTCTGACAAATCCTATTGGATCAGGCATATTCTGAAAGAAGCTGTAAATAATACCTATTGAAGTCCATCCATACACTTTAATCAGGAGGAATTTGTAAATGAAAGCAACCGGAATCGTCAGACGGATCGACTCTCATGTTATAATATCTTCAAGGCTGTGAAGCCCCGAAAACACTGGGTTTTTGCTGATTTTGTCCAA